>JBFMDD010000253.1:0-2846 GCA_040754115.1 bacterium | reverse complement strand
AATCCGCAAGCTTTCAAACAAAAGTGAACCGTTCCTGATCTCCATATCTTCCTTATCTCCTTATCCCCCTTCTTACATTTTTAAGGGAAGGAGAGAATAATAATCTTAAACCTAACTGCACAGGTGGAAAAAATTTTATTCTTCAGACCTGGGTTAATATTATTTTATTTTATGTTGACAATGGCAGGGAGGATAAAGTATAATGGCAGGTAAGATGGGTAAGAAAAACAGAGGACAGAAAACAGACAACAGAAAACAGAAAAAGTGGAAGTGGAAGGGTCCTTTCAAGATTCCAAGATTTCTTATACCAAAAGATGAACCAATTACTCCAAGAGCATTTGCCTTATTAGACTACGCAGGTGGAATACTGGTATTTTTTATCTGCTGGGCAGTGTATCTACATACCTTGACTCCTACGGTTGGATTTCATGACTCAGGGGATATGATAACTGTGACGTATGTCTTAGGTATTCCTCATCCTACTGGCTATCCGTTATATTGCTTGCTTGGAAAACTCTGGATGACTATTCTGCCAATTGGCAATATTGCCTATCGTATGAATTTAGCCTCTGCTTTATGTGCCTCGCTGGCGTGCATGATGGTATACTTTATAGTATTGAAGGTAGTAGGAGGTGGGAGGCAGGAGGTGGTTAAATACCACCTCCTACACCCTGCCTCTCACATCCCCGCAGCAGTAGCTGCTCTCATGCTTGCCTTTGCTACTACATTCTGGGAACAGGCAGTAATAGCTGAGAAATACACACTAAATGCTCTGTTTGCAACATTACTAATCTTTATCCTACTAAAGTGGGCAGAAGCAATGAGCACGGAGCATAGAGCATGGAGCATGGAGGTAAAAGCTCAAAGCTCAAGGCTCGAAGCTCAAAACTATCTCTACCTATTCGCTTTCACCCTGGGTTTATCTTTCACTCATCACATGCAAACAATCTATTTAGTGCCAGCAAGTGTATTCTTTATTCTATTAATTAGTATTACCAGTTGGATGAAGAAAAAGACTCATGTAAAAGCAAAAAAAACTATCAGGCAAAATAATAAACAGTTTTTATTTAATATCCTTTATCTTCTAAAGTCTATCTATAAAAAATTATTGATTTTAAGACCTGTATTAATAATGTTTTTTCTTTTTATTATTCCCTTACTCCTTTACTCATACCTTCCCCTACGAGCATCACAAAATCCACCTGTTAATTGGAGTAATCCGGATAACTTAGAAAGATTTATTAATCATATTACTGCTAAAGATTATAAAATGTATATGTCTTCTACAATTCAAGAGCGAATTGATCGTCTAAAATATCACTTTAGTAAATTCTTTACTCACCAGTTTACACCTTTGTTACTCTGGCTTTGTCCAAGTGGAGCTTTATTTTTAATTATAAGAAATATAAATTTCTTTATTTTATTCTTACTAATATTCTTAACGAACTTATGTGTGGCATCTAGTTATACTATTTACAATGTTGAAGACTATTATCTACCATCTTTTGGAATATGTGCTATTTTAAGTGGATGTGGGATTATAGGAATAACACAGATAATTTATTTAGGATTTGCTAAGATTAGTAATTATTCTGGTACAAAGATAGTACATTTGTTTCCTATTATTTTCCTACCTCTTTTGTTAATCCCTTTTAATACAAATTACAAATATGCTAATCGAAATAACCATCATTTTGCTTATGATTATGGTAGAAATATATTGTTTCCTTTAGAGGAAAACTCAATTGCGTTTTTACGAGGAGATATGAATATCTTTCCACTTTTTTATCTACAGGTAATTGAGCGATGGAAGCCAATGATAGCATTTATTGATAATGGATTTTTACATAATGATTGGTATGCTGAACAAATTAAAGAAAAACGCTATGATTTAAAATTTGAACTTTATCCTAAAGAAAAAATTATGAAATTAAAATCTAATGCTAAAAAAGAACTTATACAAGTTAGAATTGAGGAAGTAATAGAGAGGAATATTAATAATTTTCCTGTTTATACATTCTTTGATGAGGCAATTACTCATTTTGCTAAAGATTACTCTCTAATTTCTCAAGGATTATTTTGGCGAGTAGTAGGAGATAAAAAGGATAAGGATAAGTTTCTTAAGAGAGGCATAAAACTTAATATAAGAGGGAGAATGGAAGATATTATTGATGATGGACTATCATTGGCTATTGGCAGAACAAAGGGAATTTTTGAGAATTATGCAGTGGTATATAGTAATTGGGGAAGTCTTTGTTATAAAAAAGGTAGATATAAAAAGGCTATTGAGAACCTTAAAAAGGCTATTGAGATAAATCCTAATTTCTCAGGTGCCTATTTAAATCTTGGGATTGTATATAATAAACTACAAAAATACGATATTGCTATTACTTATTTTAAGAAGACAATTGGTTTAACCCCTAAAAATAGTGTTGGATATATGGAATTAGGGTATACTTATATAGATAAAAGACAATATGATAAAGCAATTATTGAATTTGAAAAGGCAGTTACATTAGAACCCAAGAATATAGATTATCATCTTACATTAGCTGAAACTTATTACAAAAAAGGTGATATAAATAATACTTGTAAAACATTAGAAAAACTTTTAGAGTTAGTACCATTTCGTGATGATATTCGTCAAGCTCTTTTAGCCATACGACATGGAAAGAAGATTGCCTGGGATTAAATAATTCCTATTATTGAAATTTCTTTACCAGAAATTCCCCAAGTTTTTCTAAGAGGATGGCAGATGAAGAGGAAGGTATAGAGAGGGCACTATTTCCCCTTTCCCCAAAAATCTTTTTTTGAGGTTAGTGTTTAATATTTTTGTTTAGGGAACT
>JBFMDD010000252.1:0-9505 GCA_040754115.1 bacterium | reverse complement strand
AAGGAGCAAGGTAGAGTAATCTTGTTCCTTGCACCTTGATCCTTGTTCCTTCGGTGGGGGTGAAGAAGGAATTATCTGCTCGGAAAGGCTAATAAAATCAACGCTCAATTTTATCCGAGAGTGTTCAAGGTGTAAAAGAGGGTGAAGATATGAGTGAAAAAGAATTGGAAATTTTAAACTGTAAATGGCCAGAAAATATAGAAAAAGTTTTAAACCTCCCTTCGGGTGCTAAGTATTTTCGCTGTGCACTCCAAGTAAATCCGTTTACTTATTTAAGAAACAACAGAGGACAATACCATCAGTTCAGTGAACAAGATTATAACTTTCAGGTGATTGATAAATGTCAAGAGCTCGGAATAAAAGTTATGGCTATTATTGACCATAACCATGTGGGTGGAATTGACGCTATTAGAGAAAAAGCAGCTCCCTTAGGGATAACAGTCTTCCCGGGCTTTGAAGTTGCTTCTTCTGAAGGGGTGCATCTGCTCTGTATCTTTAATCCGGATAAAGAGATTAGAATATTGGAGAGGTATTTAGGCGATCTTGGGATTCATACTCCAAGCCCCTTAATAAAGAACTCGTCTGAATCATTCTCAGAAATCCTGCAAAAGGTACAAAATGAATGGGATGGCATTTGTGTAGAGGCTCATATTACTAATGATGGTGGACTCCTACAAATGCTGAAAGGAGAAGCCAGAATTAACGCCTGGTGCGACCCTAATCTTTATGCTGTCCAAATCCCGGGTTCTATTAGTGATTTAGAATTAGCAGCCCAACAGATTATCCTGGACAAGGATATAAATTATAAAAGGGGCAGAAGAATTGCTGTTATCAATGCATCTGATGTAGGAATGCCAGAAGATGTAGAATCTCCTCAGGCCTCAACCTATATAAAAATGTCTAGGCCAACTATAGAAGGTCTGAAGCAGGCATTTCTGGATCCAGATTCGAGGATTCGCCTCCTATCCGAAGAAGGACATCCAGAACATACAGAGATGGTGGCATTAGCTTGGGAAGGAGGGTTTCTTGATGGGCAAGCAATTCATTTTAACGGGAATTTGAATACGCTAATTGGAGGGCGTGGAACAGGTAAATCTACAATCATAGAGAATCTTCGCTATGTCCTTGACCTTGAACCTTTTGGAGAAGAAGCAAAAAAAATATCCTCCGGAATACTAAAACAGGTAATCCGAAGTGGTACGAAGATTTCTTTGCTTGTTCGTTCTCATCATCCCTCTCTTAAAGAGTATCTCATAGAAAGAACCTATCCAAATCCTCCTGTAATAAGGGATGTAGATAGAAATGTACTCAATCTTACTCCACAGGATATCTGTCGAAATGTAGAAATTTATGGTCAGCATGAAATTGGTGAACTAACAAAGTCTCCCACCAAATTATCAAGATTGTTAGACCGCTTCATAGATGAGGATCCCTATTTAGCAGAGAGAAAGAGAAAAATATACAAAGAATTGGAACTCAACAGGAGGAAACTGATTGACATTCAAAAAGAACTTTTCGAGATTTCTGAATCCTTAAGCCGTTTACCTGCCCTCGAAGAAACAATAACACGATTTAAAGATGCAGGATTGGAAGAACGCCTAAAAAATCAAAGTCTTTTGGTCAAAGAAGAGCAGGTTTTGAAGACAGCAAAATTCCGTTTATCTCAGGTAAAAGACGGTCTTGAAAACATACGCATGGTAGTGGAGATCGATCGGACATTTGTTTCTGAGACAGCCTTAAATGGTCTCCCTGGCAAGGCTACTCTTTGCAAAATTGATTCTATTTTAGCATTATTAGAAACCAATCTCAAAAAGATTATTGAGGAATATGAGAAACATCTGAAGGAAGCAGAGACAGAGATAAAGAAGGTTTCAGAGGAATGGGAGATTCGAAGACAGAAGGTGCAGGATGAATACGAAAAGCTACTGCGCCAGTTTCAAAAAGAGGCTATTGATGGAGAGGAGTTTGTTAAGCTTCGCAGGCAGATTGAGGAATTGAAGCCATTAAAAGATAGTCAGGTGAAGTTAAAGATGGAAAAAGAAGCACTTATTGCCAGAAGACGCAGTCTCCTGACCGATTGGGAAGATTTGAAAGCAAGCAAATTCAGAGCAATAGAAAAGGCGGCTGAAAAAGTAAAAAAAGTAAATAAAAAATTAGCCAAACAGGTTAGAGTAAAAGTTTGTTTCTGTGGTGACCGGGAACCTCTATTTGAAATGTTGCGAGAAAGGGTAGGAGGACGCCTAAGCGAAGCAATTGATACACTGAGCAAGAAGAAAGAACTTTCGCTTCCCACATTTGTAGAAATATGTAGAGAAGGGGCTATAAAATTGCAAACTAAATTTTATATCACACCAGACCAGGCACGTAGAATTAGTGAAGCAGGAGAAGAAGTGTTTATGGAACTCGAGGAGCTCGATCTCCCTCATACCACTATTATGGAACTTAATATTGGTTCGTCGGATAGAGAAGTCTGGAAAGAAATGAAAGAACTCTCTACCGGACAAAAGGCAACTGCAATCCTTCTCCTGTTGTTGCTTGAATCTGATACCCCTCTCATTATTGACCAACCAGAAGATGACCTTGATAACTTCTTTATTGCTGAAGGAATTGTTCCAAAGATGCGAGAAGAAAAGCGTAGACGACAATTTATCTTTTCTACTCATAATGCAAATATCCCTGTTCTTGGTGATGCAGAATTGCTCATTGGTCTGAAGGCAGTGGGCGAAGCAGAAGAAGGACATGGGGAGATTCCTGTGGAGTGGATGGGCTCAATTGACGATAAAAATGTCCGATTGAATGTGGAAGAAATCTTGGAAGGGGGCAAAGAAGCATTTGAAATCCGCAGGGCAAAATATGGGTTTTAAAAGGAACGGTGAAAGCTATGAATAGAGCAGAATTAATGGAGATTATTCGAAATGGTGAAAGTTTAGGTGTCGAATTTAAACGAGACGATATGCAGCCTCAAAGCATGGCAAAGGAGATTACCTCATTAGCGAATCTTGAAGGTGGTTATATTCTCCTTGGTGTTGAGGATGATGGCACCGTCACAGGACTTGTACGAGAAGATTTGGAAGAATGGGTAATGAATATCTGTTCTGATAATATAAACCCTCCAATCATTCCCTATTTTGAGGTTATTTTATGGGAAGGTGATAAAAAGATTGGAGTGATAACAGTTCCAGAAGATAGCCCTGATAAACCATATAAAGCTTGGGAAGAAGGTCGATGGGTTACATTTGTACGAATAGGAAGTAGTAGTCGGGAAGCAACTCGTGAACAAGAACAAAGACTCTATCAGGCTTCTGGCGTACTTCGGTATGACATTAAGCCAGTTTCAGGTTCTTCTTTGAAGGACTTAGACATTAATCGGCTTATAAATTATTTCAGGGATGTACGCAGACAGAATTGCCCAGAAAAAGAGGAAATTGAACAATGGGAAACCTTACTTATAAATACAGAGATTATGGTTGAATCCCGTGGGAAAGCAATTCCTACAGTGGGAGGAATACTGCTTTTGGGGAAAAATCCTAATCGCTATCTTCCTCAGGCTGGTATTTCTGCTGTTGCTTACACAGGTATGGAAAAGGATTACTCTGCAATTGAGAGAGAGACAATTCGGGGGCCAATAGTAGCTAAATTTATAAAGAAAGAAGGTGAAAAAGAAGATATAGTGGATACAGGACTGGTGGAGCGGGCTGTAGAGTTTGTTCGGAGAAACACATCTTCCAAATCATATCTGGCAGGAGGTAGACGCATTGATAAACCTACCTATCCCGAGGAAGTCATTAGAGAAACGATTGTCAATGCCATTGCCCATCGAGATTATACTATCAGTGGAACAGATATTGAATTATCCATTTACAGTAACCGTTTGGAAGTAATCAGTCCAGGGAGACTTCCAAACACTGTAACAGTAGAACGAATGAAAGCAGGATGTAGAGTAACCCGTAATGAGCTTATCAAGGAAGTGCTTCGTGACTATCAATATGTCGAGGCAACAGGACTTGGAGTCCCAAGAAAGATTATTGCTGGGATGTTTAAACACAACGGCACAGAACCAGATTTAATTGAAGAAGAATATTCATTTATCGTACGGCTATGGAAGAAAGAATAAAGTTATTTTTATCAAAGGAGTAATAATGCTCTACGAATTCTTTATTGGAATTAGATATTTATTAGCAAAAAAAAGAGAGAAATTTATACCAATTATTACACTCTTCTCGATTGCAGGTATAGCGGTGGGGGTAACTACTCTTATTACTACCCTGTCGGTAATGGGTGGTTTTGAGCGAGATTTAAAAGAAAAAATACTGGGTATGAATGCACACCTGCTTATTACAGAAGGAGTGGGGATAGAGTTAAAAAATTATCACGCGGTTATTGAGAAGACTAAAAAAATAAATAATGATATAATTGGTGTTGCACCATTTATTACCACTCAAGCTATACTAAGTTCTGAATATGGAAATGCAGGGATAATTTTGAAAGGAATTGATACTAAACTTGAGCCTTGTGTATCTAAATTAAAAGAATATACTAAACAAGGCTCTTTTGAAATGTCAGGCGAGGAAATCTTACTTGGAAAAGAATTAGCTAAAAAATTAGGTGTGATAGTTGGTGAGGAAATAATGCTGTTTACATCCAAGGAAAAGAAATTAATTCCAACACAACAAATCCTACGGATTAAAGGCATCTTTGAATCCGGGATGTATGAATACGATGATAACTTTGCTTATATTACTTTAGAAAAAGCACAACACTTACTTGGACTAAAAAACACTGTTAGTTCTATTGCAGTAAAAATAAATGATATATACCAAGTCTCAAAAATAGCTGAAAAAATTAGAAATACCTTAGGATACCCGTATTGGGTGCGTACATTTGAAGAGATGAATAAAAATCTCTTTTCTGCATTAAAGTTAGAAAAAACAGTTATGTTTATTATCCTTTCTCTGATTATTTTGGTTGCTGGATTTAATATTGCCTCCAGCTTGATTATGCGTGTGATGGAAAAGACAAAGGAAATTGGTATACTCAGAGCTATGGGAGCTACTTCATTAAGTATCCAGGCAATATTTTTATTAGAAGGAGCTATTATTGGAATAGTAGGGACAATTATTGGGTTTTTAGGTGGGATAGGGCTATGTAAGGCATTAGCAGAATATCAATTTATCAAACTGCCAAGTGATATTTATTATATTAGCTCTATTCCAGTAAATCTCAGATGGAGTGAGGTTGGAATTATAAGTTTAGCAGCTATTATTTTAAGTTTAATCTCTGCTATTTATCCAGCAAGATATGCCGCCTCTTTAAATCCAATAGAGGCACTAAGATATGAGTAAAGAGTAGATAGATGGAAGATGTAATACTAAAGGCAATCGATATTTATAAATCATATCCAAGTGGTAAAATAAAGATTGATGTACTCTATGGATTAAATTTAGAGGTAAGAAATGGAGAGGTTTTAGTTATAGTTGGCGCTTCTGGTGTTGGAAAAAGTACCTTACTTAATCTGTTAGGCACATTGGATAAGCCAGATAAGGGTGATATTCAAGTTGAAGGGAAAAGTATATCACAGCTAAATGGTAGAAGGTTGGCAAAATTCAGGAATGAAGCTATTGGATTTATATTCCAGGCTCATCATTTATTACCTGAATTTAGTGCATTAGAGAATGTCATGTTGCCTGCTTTAATTACTCGAAGAAAAAATAGGGAAGTAAGGGAAGAGGCTGAGTTACTTTTAGAAGAGGTAGGGTTAAGTAACAGAAAGAATCATAGACCTGCACAATTGTCTTGTGGGGAAGCACAACGGGTAGCAATAGTCAGGGCTTTACTAAATAAACCTCATCTGATTTTAGCAGATGAACCAACTGGAAACTTAGATTCCAATACCGCTAAGGAGATTTATTATCTCCTACAACGACTTACTAAACAAAGAAATCATACCCTTGTCATGGTCACTCATAATGAAGAATTAGCAAAAAGGGCAGATAGGGTACTTAGATTGGCAGATGGGAAGGTTAAACAAGTATGTTCAGTATAGACAGTGAGCAGTGAGCAGTGAGCAGTGAGCAGTAGTGAAGTAAGAACTGATCACTGTTCACTGAACATACTGATTACTTTAAATTAGGGGGTGTAAAAATGGGATTAGTTTACATCGATGGTAAACTTTTTAAGACAGAAGAGGCAAAAATTTCTGTCTTCGACCATGGATTATTGTACGGTGATGGGGTTTTTGAAGGTATTAGAGCGTATAATGGGAGGGTATTTAAATTAAGTGAGCATTTGGATAGATTATTTAAGTCTGCTAAATTTATTATGCTCAATATCCCATTAACTAAAGAAGAATTAACTAAAGCGGTAATTGAAACTATAAAAGCTAATGAATTAAGGGATGCGTATATTAGACTGGTGGTAACAAGAGGTGCAGGGGATTTAGGATTAGACCCAAACAAATGCCCTAAACCATCTATCATTATTATTGTTGACAAGATAACCTTATATGCAAAGGAATTTTATGAAAAAGGGTTAGAATTAATCACTGTGCCTACAAGAAAAAATATTCAAGAGGCTTTGAGTCCTTGTGTTAAAACTCTAAACTATCTCAACTCTATCATGGCTAAGATTGAGGCTAATAATACAGGTATGTTAGAGGCAATTATGTTAAATGCAGAAGGATATGTAACTGAAGGCACAGGTGATAATATCTTCATTGTCAAAAATAATACACTTATTACCCCGCCTTTGTGGGTAGGAGTATTAGAGGGAATTACACGAGACACAGTGATGAAAATAGGCAAAGAAATTGGGATAAAAGTAGTTGAGGATGTATTAACTCGGTTTGACCTTTTTACTGCAGATGAATGTTTCCTGACTGGAACAGCAGCAGAGGTAATTCCAGTGATTAAAGTTGATAAGCGCATCATTGGTAATGGCAAGCCAGGAGAGGTTACTTTAAAAATTATGGAGCTGTTCCGTAAATTGACTCAAACAGAAGGGACAGAGGTTTATAGCTGATGAGTCAAACCTCTCAATTTAAGAAAAAGACAAGTCTACAATTAAAATTTAGTTTAGCAGTTAGTCTGTTGATAATATTGGTGTATCTCTTAATAGGCAAGATTGTCTTAGATAATGAAAAGAAGGCACTTACCTATGAGGTTAAAAAACGCATTCTGACTCAACTAAGAACCATTGAACAAAGTAGTCAAAAACTACTCCTACAACCAGAGCCTGAGTTCTTTTTATCCCCTTTAATTAAACGCATTATTGATGAAGATAAAGATATTTTATACGCAGTAGTGGTAGATGCTAAAGGTAAGATTAAAGGACATCAAGATATAATGAAAATGGATACTACCTATGAAGAGGATAAAAGCTTAGTTCCCTCAAGTAACCGCTTACTTTTAAAAGAAAAAGAGGAATTAAAAGAAAACTCTAAATTATTCCATGTCAGCACCACTATTTATCAAAGAAATATAAAAATAGGTACGGTTTATCTTGGCTTTTCAAAAGAGTGTATTAATAAAGTATTATTCGAGACTCGAAATAGGATTGTCTGGATTACATTAATTGCCCTTTTAATAGGGATAATTGGGTCTATTTTCTTAGTAAGATTTATTATTAAACCTATAAAGGCATTAGCAAAAGGTGCACAAGAGGTTAGTAAGGAGAATTTTGATGTTATCATTCCAATTAAAAGTAAGGATGAGTTAGGAGAATTAACCTTTACATTTAATCGTATGGCAAGAAGCCTAAAGGAAAAGCAATTGATGAGATATACATTTGAACGATATATAACTAAAGAAGTAGCAGATACTATTTTAAAGAATATAGAGGATATTCGGTTAGGAGGTGAGCGAAGAGAGGTAACTACTCTTTTTGTTGATATTCGTAGCTTTACTCAAATTACAGAAAAATTATCGGCAGAAAAAATCGTTCATTTACTTAATGAGTTTTTTACATTAATGGTGGAGGTAGTTTTTAAATATGAAGGGACTGTGGCTAAATTTCTTGGCGATGGGCTGATGGCTATCTATGGTGCTCCTATTGCCCATGAAGATGATGCCTTGCGGGCGGTCAAGACTGCTATGGAGATGAAAGAGGTGTTAGCTGAGTTCAACAAAAACAGAAAAGAACCTATTCATATTGGTGTTGGCATTACATCTGGCGAGGTAGTAGTGGGTAATATTGGTTCTGAGAGAAGAATGGAATATACAGCTGTTGGTGTCAGGGTAAATTTAGCCGCTCGACTACAGGCTATCTCTGAAAATGAACAGGTATTACTTGATAAGAATACCTATCTTAAAATAGCAAATTTAGTTAATGCTATTAGGTTAGAACCAATTATGATTAAAGGATTAGAAACACCTGTAGAGATTTACGAGGCAACTAATTTATCAGATACCAAAAATTTTATACTTCCTTAACTCCTTCAGTAATTTTTTCGCTGATTTGAGTAATATTTCTCTCCAGCTCTTCAAAATTTTTAAGTAGTTTGGCACCCGAGTTGACTACTATACTTAATTCTCTATCCAGATTGCCTATATTTGTTCCCATCTCAACTACATTACGCTTTAAGATGCTTAAAATGTCAAACATTGTGAGTAAATCTCTTTTAATCTTCCTGTCCTTTATGCCAAATAGAACTAATCCAAGGAAATAATGGAAGGTTCTTGGAGAGGTAAGATGTACCATGCGTGTTTGTGCATATTCACATAGCTCTGTCTGAGTCAATATCTCATAGTAGGCATTTTCAGACGGGATGTACATCAATGCAAATTCAATATTTTTAAAGGTAACATATTTAGCTATGATGTCAATTTGGTTTCTTACCTCCTCTTCAAACTTTCTGCGTATGACTTTTTCATCCTTTTTAGATGCCTTAACTAACTTTTTGTATGTTTCAATAGGGAATTTTGCATCAATAGGGATAATTTCATTTTCTAAGACAATCGCTCCATCAATCGTTGTTCCATCTTCTAACTTATAGTCTTTTTTATAAACATCTCTTGGTAATTTATCACTAACTAATGTATCCAGGATAATCTCTCCAACACTTTTCATCCCTTTAGTAGCTTTTAAGATCTCATTAATCTCTGATAGTTGTTGAGAGGCTGTCTGCTCTCTTAAATCCAATTGCTCTAAAGATAAAGAGAGCATATGAATCGTCCGATGTAAATCAGTCTTTACCATATCAATCGTCTTGGTAACATTTCCTAATCCTTCAATCGTCACATTCTCCCTTTTCGTATAAGATAAGATAGAGAAAGTAATTGCTACAATTACACCTACCAAAATTAATATCATCATTATTAACTCAATTGCGGTCATTTTTTTATTCTCCTTTCTAAATTTGTAATTATTTAGCCAGAAGGTACATTTTTTTGCTCAATTTCATTATTGCCTTTCCTTAAAAGGATTAAGCAATAGATAGAGTCTAACCATCCGACTGTTAAATATATATTCCCCTCGTTCATTTCCCACTTTTAAGACATTAAGTTTTTTC
>JBFMDD010000251.1:0-14312 GCA_040754115.1 bacterium | reverse complement strand
AGAAATTTCGTAACACAAATGCGTTGGGGGTGGGTCAATTTTCATTGCCAAATTTGATGGATTATTGGAGCCCCCTGGGTCAATTTTCAATTGCCAAAAATGGCTCAGTTTTCAATTGCCATTGACAATAGAATGCTTCCTGGGTTATTAAAAGATAGGTATGGAATACAGATGGATGAAAAGATTATCAGGGCTGAGGTTAAAGGCAAGGAGATAAATGTATTTGGAAAGGGAAGGAGGAATGGGAAAAAGGTATTGATAGTGGGTGAGGCAAGATTAAGACTTGATGAAAAGGAAGAAAAGAGGGATGCTATCAAGGAATTGGGAAATAAGGTAAAGATAATTGAAGAAGAGAAAGAATATAAAGAATATGAAATAGTAAGACTTCTACTAACCCATTTTGCCACCAGGGGATTCATAGAAAAATCAGAGAAAGAAGGAATAATTGTTGTTCAAAGTTTTGAGTGGTAAGAAAAGGGAAGACAAAAACAAAGAATATTTGGATGCAAGATATATCCGCAGATTATTTCAATGTTTTTTCCCTGGCAGGACTATTGTTAGTTCACCTTTAGGTGGAATTAAATTAAATCTATCAATTACTTCACTTATACTTCCTCGGATTACTTCTTCAAATTTCTTTGTCAACTCTCGCATAACAGCTATTTGTCTATTTCCTACGATTTCTAAGATGTCATTTAGACTTTTGAGGATTCTATGAGGGGATTCAAAAAAAACCATTACTCTTTCTTCTTCTTTTAATTCCTTAAGTAGTTTTCTGCATTTTTTACGACTACTTGGTAGAAATCCCTCAAATGTAAAATGTCTTGTTGGAAAACCTGAAATGACCAACGCAGTTAGAATAGCTGTTGGCCCTGGTATTGGAACTATTGGTATTTTATTTTCTATCGCAAGACATACTAAATCATGTCCTGGGTCTGATACACCAGGCATACCAGCATCTGAAACTAAAGCTATATTCTTGCCCTTTTGTAATAAATCAATTAGATACTTGCCTTTTTTTAACCTGTTATGTTGATGGTAGGAGGTAATCTGTGTTTTGATTTGATAATAATTTAAAATCTTTTGAGTAACCCTTGTATCCTCAGCTGCAATTAAATCTACCTCTTTGAGTATTCGCAAAGCCCTTAAAGTAATATCTTCAAGATTCCCAATTGGGGTACCACATAGGTAAAGCGTTCCGGTTGACATCTTCTTCTTTGTCCTTTTTTAATTTAATGTAATGATACACACCAGACAAGTAGGGTTAAGGGTCAGAGGGTTGCATTATTTTAATTTTCGCCTTGTTTTTTAATTCTAAAAGCCATGTTTCATAAGCCAGTTCTAATTTTTTACCGATAAATTTTTCTTCTAAATTTCGTTTTATCTCAAAATTTAGTCCTTCCCCGGTCACAAGATAAGTTCGTCCGTGTAATTCGTTTAACAATGCGGTTTTGATTTCCTCAATTTCATCTTGAGTTGGGTCTTTTTTAGCAATAAATCTGATGATGTGGTAACCAAATTTAGTTTCGACAACATCACTTAATTGCCCTTCTTTATTCATAGCAAAAGCGGCATTTTCAAATTCACGCACCATCTGCCCGCGTCCAAAAAAGCCTAAATCACCACCTACCTGGTGACTTGGACATAGAGAATGTTTGATAGCTAATTGAGTAAAATCCACACCTGCCTGTGCCTGATGAAGAATATCCAATGCCTCTTTTTTAGTTTTGACTAAGATATGTTGGGCATGAACTTTTATACCATAGTCTTTACAAAAATTATTTAATTCCTCCAGAGTAAGTCTAAGTCTACCTTTAAGCTCTATATCTTTAATTTTTTCTCGAAGTAATTTTTCTTTGATTTTCTCTCTAAACTCTACCATACTCATCCCATTGGTTTTAACTTCTAATCCAAATTTTTCCTCAGATTCAAATCTACTTCTAATCACACTAATAATTTGTTCAATCTCAGCTTGAACAATGACAATTTCCTTTGCCTTTGCCTCTTGAAGTAGTAATTCTTCTTCGATTAGCTCATTTAATACCTTTTCTCTAATCTTCAAATACACAGTTTTAGAGCCAGCAATTTGGTCTTTATAGGGTTTTAAAGCCTGTATTAATTTAGCCTCAAGTATCGGTACATCATTAACTAAAGCTACAGTTTTAGTTTGTGCTTGAGCTTGCAAAGGATTAGCAAAAATACTTACAACAAACACTGTTATCAAAGTTATTTCTTTCATTTTATCACCTCAAATTTAAAAAAGTATCTTGGGCAACTACAAGGGTTACCGCTCCTCTTTTCTATAAAGGGATTTCTATTTTTATCCCTTCTTTTTTAATCTGGCTTATAATTGTCTCTTCCTCTTGTTCAAATTCATCCTCTCTAAAGCATATAACTTCCAGGAAGGAATTAAATTCCTGTGCCTCATGAAATATATCAAGAGTTTCTTCATAATATCTTTCAGGCTGACTCATCTTTGGCATAATCAGGGCTAGATCAATATCACTATAATATTTCTGGGTTCCCCTTACATAAGAACCAAATAAGTATGCAGACCTTATAGGATGTCTTTTAGATACCTGATTCAAAAAAGACTTTGTCAGTTCTATGGCTTTATCTTGTGTGTAATCCATTCAATCTTCTCCTTTGAAAAGCTTAAATAATCCTTTGCTACATCTGCCGTAATCTATCCAGAAAGCTCTTCAATGTCTTCTTTATATCTGGCATTAAGATAATACTGGGAAAGAAAGTCAATCTTCCTTAAATCTGCCTGATTTATTTCATCAATAAGACCTGACATTTCTGCTAAACGCCTAAGATTATGGATAGGCAAAATCTCCATATCTTTAAATGTTATTAATGCTTTAAAAGATTTTTCAAGTGCCTGTTGACACATTAACACCCACCACATAGATGTATCTGCCAGTTATATACATAGCCTCGGCTGTATCTATATCGTATTTTACTCTTTCAAGCCATTTCTGATAGATTGCCTTTTTCATTATACATTATTCCTTCATATACCATCTGGACATCGCCTGTCAAATAAAGGTTAGTGATATTTTCTCCCATCATCTCAAAATCTATTTCAAGTATTTCTTCACTTTTGGTTATCATTTTGACTGGAGGTTTAACTAATCCTAAAATAGATGCAAGACAGGCAGAGGCGGCTGAACCTGTGCCGCAAGCTAATGTCTCATCTTCTACTCCTCGTTCATAAGTCCTGATTTTGATTGTTTGATTATCGAGTGGCTGGATAAAATTGACATTAGTGCCTGCAGGAGCAAAGTCCGAATGCCATCTGATCTGTCTGCCTAATTCAACTACTCCTGCTTTTTCTATTTCTTCGGTAATTAACACTGCATGTGGCACGCCAGTATTTAAACAGTGCACTGTTACTTTGGTGTCTTTTAGCTGTACTTTTTTGGAGAGTATAAGGTTTATGGGGTTAGTCAATCTGACTCTGGCACGATTATCAGTTACTTGAGCTTCAATTATTCCTGCCAGCGTTTCAAATTTCATCTCATTTTTAGCAATTTCTTTAACTTGAGCAAATTTAGCTATACACCTACCTCCATTACCGCACATCTCTGCTTCAGTACCATCAGAGTTGATAATTCTCATTTTAAAATTGGCTACTTTTGACCGCTCAACAATAAGCACGCCGTCAGCACCAACTCCCAATTTACGCTGACATATCTTCCTCACCAATCCAGGTGTTACCTCAATCATTCCAGCTCGATTATCTATCACCACAAAATCATTTCCACTAGCAACCATTTTAGTAAATGAGATTTTATTCATTATGACTAACCAAAAAAATTAAAGTAAAATTTAATTGACAAATGTAAATTTCGACTTGAGTTACTTGGTTAATACCTTTGGAATTGCCTCTTTACTAACTAAGTCTTCATAAGATTCTCTTGCTCTTATAATATGGTACTTACCTTCAATTACCATTACCTCTGCTACTCTGGGACGCATATTATAATTAGATGAAATGGCAAATCCATAAGCCCCTGCATCCAAAATAGCTAATAAATCATCAACTTTAGGGTTAGGTAGGACTCTATCATGGCCAAAGAAGTCTCCACTTTCACATATCGGTCCAACTATATCCGCAGTTAATCCTTCCTGGGCATCTGTCTTAACTACTGGGATGATTCTATGGTAAGCGTTGTAAAATGCCGGTCTAATCAGGTCATTCATCGCCGCATCTACTACAATAAAATACTTATGATGTCCATTTTTAATATAAAGTATTTTAGTTACAAGGATTCCTGTCTCTCCAACAATACTTCGTCCTGGCTCTAATATTAACTTATAATTGGTATTAGCAAGGGATGGTAAAAGTATTTTGCTAAGGTCTTGTATTGTAGGAACATCTTCATCACGATATCTAATACCTAATCCTCCGCCAAGATTAATATATTCTATATTAATATCAATGTCTTTAAGTTCTTGTGCTAATTTAAGGATTTTATGCAATGCTTCACCAAATAAATTAGCATGAGTAATTTGTGAGCCAATATGACAGTGAATTCCTACTACTTCCAGATTTTCTAATTTTGATGCTTCAATGTAAACCTCTTTTCCCTCATGGTTACTTATTCCAAATTTACTTTTAGCTAATCCTGTAGCAATATAAGGATGGGTAAGTGGGTTAATATCAGGATTGACTCGAATAGCAATTCTTACCTTTTTATCCTTTTCTTTTGCTATTTTGGCCAATAATGAAAGTTCCTCTCTTGAATCTACATTAATCATTAACAAATCATTCTCTAATGCGTATTCAAGTTCCTGTCTTGTTTTACCATTACCATTGAAGACAATTTTTTGAGGTGGAAAACCTGCTTTTAATGCCTTAAATAGTTCACCTCTTGAAATGACATCAATCCCTGCTCCTTTTTGTGCTAATATATTAAGGATAGCAAGGTTAGAATTTGCCTTACAGGCATAGCAGATTAAAGTATCAATTTTAGAAAAAGCCTCTTTATACGCCTCATATGCAGATACTAAAATCTGATGGCTATAAAGATAAAATGGTGTTTGGACTTCATCTGCTATTGTTTTAATCTGAAGTCCATCACAATATAGCTCTCCCTCTCTGTATTCAAATCCCATAATGAACTCCCCATTTCTTATTTCTTTATTTTTTTGCGATAGATTTTATCTGCTTTTCTATTTATTTTTCTAAGTTGTTTACTTTCAGGGAATTTATTAGCAAGTTCTTCTATTTTATCTTTTGCTTTTTTAGCCCATTCTGTATTAAAATGTTCCTTAATGATAGAGATATATATTTTCGTTGCCTTTTTAAATTCATTAGATTCTTGGTAGCATTCTCCTATTCGATAAACTGCCTCTACTTTATGGTCAGAGTGTTTATATTTTTTAAGAAGAATTTGATAATTATTAATAGCCTCATTAAATTGCGATAATGCTTGATAGCATTTAGCAATATTAAGTTGTGCCTCATCTGCATTATAAATCTTAGGGTAATAATCAAGGAAATGTCTAAATTCAATAATGGCTAATTCATAATTTTTTTGGTTTTGATAGGTAACCGCTCTATCATAAATCAGTATGGCTAATTGATTTTCCTTATATTCATACGGTGTAATGTAAGGTTTTGCCCTACCACAACCGATGATAAAAAGTAAAAGAAATAAGATACTAATTTTTTTCATCCCCTAATCATCCCCTTTTGACTTGTTAGCACTCCATTTATTTAAGAATTTCTTAGTAATATTAAAACACCTTTCTGCTATTTTCTCTAATTCATCTGCACTGAAGTTCTAAATTCTTCTATCTTTAAAGTCTTCTTTGCTGCACGATAGCAATCTTGCGCATCTATAAATAATCTTTTAGCCTCTTTATCATTTAACATACCTTTACTTCAACAACCTCTCCCATTTTCAATGGTCTAACTATACTCCATACATATTCATCATCCCTTTTTATTCGTGCTAATCCTGCAGCTTTAGCGGCTTTGATAATATCCTTAAAAAGGGATTTTATCTCTCCCTTATCATAAAATAAAATACCTTCTGAAGCAAGTCGTAATACATACCAGTTATTTATCACTTTTAGCCCTTCAACAGAATAGACTAATACAGTTACATCCCTTCCCATTTCTGATAGGCTATTTCTTATTCTCTTTGCCCATATCATATCTATATCTTTGGTCTTCTTTTTTACCACTACAAATATATCTATATCACTTTTGGGATTAAAATCATAGCCTCTTGCTAATGACCCAAATATTCCTATTCCTTCAACATCCGCAAGGTCAATAGCTAATATTTTGTCTTTTATCTTTTTTATTAGTTGCTTAGTTTCATCTTGTATCAATTAAATTCCTCATTTGATGAAGTAAAAAATTTCGACCTGTACGGTTTGCTCTTTCTCTATCACTCAGGTATTTAAGACACCAGACCACCTTACCACTTACAATAAAGATTATCATACAGATGGAAAGTTGTCAAGCAAAAATCGTAACCGTTCATGTAGTCTGGTAGTCTAAGTGTCTTATGTTACATAAACTACCAGACAATTAGACCCCCTTTACGCAAAATTGATATTGGAGTGACAGCGCTTGCGCTGTCAATGAGGCCACAAGTGGTGTCACTCCTGATTTCCCTGATGTTGAGTGACTGTTGATATCTGATAGCTGAACGCTTACAACAATTTTAATAATTTCTGTGACAATGCACTACTTACCTATTATTTTCATCTTAAGGAACAATCTTTATCATCCCAGAAGAGGCAACGCAGGTATAGGTTGGGTCATACATCGATTCAGAAAGAATAGGTGGCAGGATAAATTCACCTCTGGTAACTGCCCGAAGCCCATAATAAAAGGTTTGTGTATCTCTCCTTCTCACACTTGTATAAAGCAATAATCTATCATCCCTTATGTCCATATAATCAGGTTTATAGCTTTGTTGCCCAATCCAGGGAATATTGGCTGTGGTGGCAAGTCTGGGATTTTCTATCTCAAATCCTGCAGGCAGCATATCACAGATGATTACATTCTCCAAATCCTTATCCATAGCAGACATCGTAATCTTTGCCACGATTAAATCACCCTGTTTTATATTCTGGTAATCTATATTTCCACCATCCTTATTGAGGAATTCCCGCCTTACCTTTATTCCTTTATCATATTCTTCTATGGCAAAACCTTTAGGAATTCCCTCTACATTCCAATAGACATAGCAATTACCTACGCCCTGCACCTTGATATTGACCTTTTGTCCACTCAATTCTTTCCCCTCAATCGTCTTTCCTTGTTCATTAAAGGTATAAACTTTACCAGAGATAATGGCTTCACCTGTAAATTTAGCCTTTTTCTCTGACTTAAGGGCTTTACCAATGGCAAGGAAGGCAAAGGCGTTATCCTGTGTGTTATACCATTCACCTGCCTCTGCCTTCTGGCTTAATTCCTTGATTAAGATAGGAATACCCGGGCTTTCAGGGAAGTATTGGGCTAATATATCCAGCATAATCGCATTTGCCCGGATAGAGGAATTGAAATTACCACCTGTCTCTCGACTAACACTTTGTGGTTGAATCTGAGATGGCAATAAAAATCTTGCGGTTTTCATATCCCCTATCTTCGCAAAGCAGCCGGCTAATTGAAATTGGGAATAGAGAGAAAGGTTTTTTATCTCATTCTCCTTCAGGTATTGGATGGTTGATTTAGGTGGTTGATTGGCAAGGGATAAAACATAGCAGGCATAAACCTGTTGTTCTCTGCCATAGTAATTATCATAGTGTTTTTTGGCTATCTCATTAAGATAAGAAAGCATCCTTTTATAAACCCACTCATTAACATTAAATCCCTTTTTCTTTGCCTCAACCAAGAAATGAGAGGCATAGATACTTCCCCAGTAATTTACAAAGTGTATCCCGGGCCAGAAAGAAAAAGCACCATTATCCAGAGACATAGTCTCCAATTTGGCTATCCCTTCGTTGATATAATATGCGGCGCTATTATGTTTAAAAAGGGCGGGTTCTGCGGATTTTGCCAGCTCCTCAAAATATAAAAGTGGAAAGACACGGGATGTTGTCTGCTCAATACAGCCATGTGGGTATCTCAAGAGATATTGAATACTTTTGCTGAATTTTATGGCAGGAAATGATGAGATGACTATCTTGCCCATTTGTGTTCCCTCTATCCAACCACCTGGTAATTCAAGGTTATAGGATGTTCCTGCTGGAATTCTTGCACTTCCAGATTTGGTGATAAGTGGTAAGGGAGGTCTGATAGGAAGTTCACAGGTCGCCTTTGTTTTCTCACCAAGCCCCGACGCAAAAATCTTAAATTCTGCCTTGCCAATAGCCTCTCCTACCTGCAAATCAAAGAATACCCCCTTCTCTTTCTTTGGGCCAATCTCTAAGACTTTAGAAGTTTCACCTATTATTTTAATAGGGCATTTAATCTTAAGGCTTACCGTGAAGTTACCCTTTTTCCCACAGTCATTGTAGGTAAAGACAGGCAGTGTAAATTTATCCTTTGGTGCCAGAAATCTGGGTATGGTTGGTGTCAGAACAATGGGGTCACTAACTCTAACATCTGTTTTTCCTGCTCCAAAACGGTCACCATTTGAGGCAACTGCATAGACCCTGACCCTTCCCTGGAACTCTGGAATATAAAAATCTATCTTTGCCTTGCCAGTCTCGTCTGCCTTGACTATCCCGGAGAAGAAGGCAATCGGTTTTACCCTTCGGACATTAACCGGTGTGATATGTTTTTTCCTAACCTTCTCAAGGATGTCTCCAGCAGAACCTTTTCCCTCTCCCTTTACTTCAGGGAGAATCAATGAATATATATCATAAGAAGATACATCAAGCCTCTTTTTGCCATAGAAGAAATCCATCGGGTTTGGATTTTGAAATTCGGTTAATTGTAATATCCCTTCATCCACACAGGCTATGGTCAGGAAGCAATTAGTCTCAGCCTGAACCTCTATATTTAATTTCTGCTTTGAGCGGATATGGGCAGAGGAGTTAATCTGGACAGGAATCCTTTTATCACCGCAATCTAACTTTAAAGGGATGATGCCAAATGCCCGCATAGGCAGATTTGAGTCATCTACCTTTCTGATAATGGTGGCGGTAAGATAGATATTGGGTTTATATAAATCTTCAACCGGGACTTCAATGGTAGCGGTATTCTCACTCATATTGATAATCCGCCATCCAAAGACCTTTTCTCTTTCCATAGTCAGGATAAGTTTTCCGGCAAAAGGTGCCTTGACCAAAAGCCTTGCCGTCTCACCAATTTTGTAGTGTTCCTTTTCCAGACTTAATTCAATCTTATCAGGGTTGGCTAAAGACCAAGGTGCATAGCCCCAGCCAGAGGCGTAAAACTTAATCGAGGCTTGTGATTTTGTCTCGGGACAGGTCAAGACAATCTTATATTCCCCATAATCCTGTGGCGTAACACCAATCTCTTTTTGCCCCTTGGGGCTAAATCTAAATTGGTTGATGAGATTCTCACTCCTTTCTGAGACATATCTATAATAGCCATCCTTATCCTTCTTCAACATAGAGTGCCATACAATTCTATAGAATGAACAGGTTAGAACATTTGGTATTACCTTTTGTCCTTTGGTGTTCACTACGACATAATCCACGCTATATCTCTTACCAATTTCTGCATAGCCTTCTGTTTTGGGTCTGAGTCCAATATAGAATGGGTATGGGTGAATACTGATGCCTTTGTAGGCACTTACTGCCCTGCCGCCAGGCTCCAATACAGAGGCAGAGATAACACTATTAAGCATGGCAGGCGGGTATATATCTTTTGGAATATCAAAGGTAAATCTATATTTTCCATTTTCATCCAATAGTCCCTCTTCCAGAGGAATGTTTATCTCTTTAAATCCTTTATCTGCATCGCCAAAGACAAAATCCTTCCATCCTGTGGGTGTAAACGGCTGGGCGGAAATTTGGTATCTTGCCTCGACCTTTCTTCCCACTGCCGGAGGACCAAAAAGGCATATCCCCAAAACATCAGCATTGACCTTCTCTCCTACTTGATATTCCTGTTTATCGGTTGAAACCTCTACTTTTATCCTATCTGGAATAAATTCCTCAACCAGAAAATCACATCTGCCAATTTCAGATTCTCCGACATCTAATCTGGCGATGTATCTTCCTGTTTTGGCATAATCAGGAATCTCTATCTGGAAATCCACAATCCCGGTGTTGGTAATATTTTTGCCAAATTCTTTAAATAGCTTATTTGTCGGGTCAAGGAGAGTGAGTTTAACTGGAAAGCTTTCTGGCAAACTCACATTACTTCCCCTAACAATAGAGACAACATTGGCTACTTCCCCTGGCCGATACACCCCTCTTTCTGGATAAAGATATGCCTCATATCCAAAGAGCAGATGTGGTCTGCCACTAACATCAAATGCGGCGATTGGCATACGGCAATCATCAAATTTCAGGAAAGAAAAGTCATCTTCCGTAGAGGCAGTAATAATGAAGGGTGTAAAATCCTCCATCTTTTCCTTAAGCCCTTTAATCACACAAACCCCATCCCCATTTGTCCTTCCTTCGGTGATTACCTGATTGTTGGTAGAGATAAGGGCTATAGAGACATTTGATATAGGTGTTAAGTCTTTGAGGGAGTTACAAGAGACAAACAATTCATCCTCTGATTTCTTTCCCATAATCCCTATATCGGTTGCCAGAACAAGCTGTGAATCATTTCTCCACCATCTCTCATCGCAATCATAAATCTTGACTATAAATACTCCCTTCCTCTTATCCTTGAGGAATTGATTGAGATTGAAATATGTGGTTTTTATCTGGTTTCTTTCTACATCGACGGAAATATCCTCTGAATAGACCTTCTTCCCAAGATTAGATGGTTCATACCAATAATCATCTGAGTCATAATCAGAAAGCAAATAGACAAGATTATTGATAAATACCTTATGTGCCTCTAAATGAAATTTGGCAATCTTGACACTCTCTATAGCCAGGTTGGTAAATCCCTTTCTACAAAGGAATATCCCTTTGTCTTTAAATGCTAATGATGGTTCTAAATCCTGAATTACCACCGTTGTTTCAAAGTCCTGTTGCAGGAATGTACCATCTTCAGCAGGGACTCCTTCCCTTATATAAACCTCATAGGATTCTCCGGGTTTGAAATCACCATGTATATTGCAATACCTGTTATCCTGCTCTAACCTGAATTCAATCTCTGGCTTTAATTTGATGTATTCTTTTAGGAAGGTGGTATCAACGGGTGATGAAAACTCGATTTGAATCCAGCATTGCCTTTCATTTTGTTGTGGCAAAACCTGATATACCTTAAGATTTGGTTCTATCTTAAAATCTCCTACAAAATCCAAAAGTAATCCTAAATCTCCTTTTTCTCCCAGCAGACCTTTCTCTATCCTTATTTTGATAAATTGTTCATTATTTCCTCTTTTGATAGGTTCTGTGATGAATTTAAATACCTTAGCAGGTCCTTCGGGGGTTATTTTGTAGGGGATATTTTTAACGCCGACTTTTAAGTCATAGTAAATCTTACAAAACTCATATAATTTTTTTGGAGAGACATTTTGATTAAATTCTATCGTCCATTCAATCCTCGTTTCCATCTTTTCTTTTCTTTCATAGATAAATCGTGGTTGGCTATGGATAATTTTAAGTCTTTCGGTATAAAAGGAAAATACCCTATCCCCTTTGATAAAAATATTTTTCTTTTTGCATATTTTGGGTAAGACTTCTACTTTAAAGGATGTAGCAGGTGGAAGTATCACTTCAGGATAGAACCTTAACATCTTTTGAGAAAGCCATTTAAATCTCCCTTTTATCTTAGGGGTGAAGATAACCTCCTCTTTTTCTAACATATTGCCTACGCTAGTGGTTTCAACTACATCTGAGCTAAATTCAAAGGTGAAATTTGTTTTTACTCCTACCTCTTCCGAAGGTGAAAAAGCTACAGAAACAGGTATTTTACCACCGTATCTGATGTAGGTTATGAGTGAGTAGGCAAGCAAGATGGCAACAAACGAGATGCCTACATAAGTAATGATAGGAATTGCCTTTTTAACACTTTCCTTCTTCAATAATTCTAAAATTTTTTCTTTCATCTAAAAAATACATCCTTATTTTTGGTAAATGGTAATCTGACCTCTGTCTTTATCCGTGTTAATCTGTGGCTAAATAATTATTGATGCTGATATATTGACACATAAAACCTGTGTTCTTCTATGGTGGTGGAAAACTTATGCGAGCCATCTTTTTTTGAAACGAAGAATAGATAGTCTGTATTCTCCGGGTATAAGGCTGATTTTATTGAGAAAATAGAGGGATTGCATATTGGTCCAGGTGGTAGCCCAATTCTGTTATAGGTATTGTATGGGGATTGAATATGCAAATCCTCTGATTTCAAATTCCCATCAAAATTCGGCATTAAGGCATAAATTACCGTAGGACAGCTTTCAAGATTTTGCCCCTTTTTTAGCCTGTTGTGAAAGACAGAAGAAACCAGTCGCTTTTCTTCAGAAAGTTTAGCTTCCTTTTCAATAATTGAGGCTAAGGTTAAAACCTGATGTAGTGAAAGCCCTATCCTTTTTGCCTGTGTTCTATCTTCATCTGTAAATACAGACTTTTCCTGCAAAAGCACCATTTTGATTATCTCAGGGCAAGAAACACCTTTAGATAGAAAATATGTGTTTGGGGATAGATAGCCTTCTAAACTTTTTGCGGGAATCCCCAGACTTTTAATAAATTCTTCATCCTTTGCTAACTCAAGGAATCTTTCTCTTTTGGCAAAGCCTTTTTCTTCTAACAGATTTGCTATCTGATAGATATTATATCCAGGTGGGATAGTAAAAGATGAGTTAATGTAATTCCCCTGTGTCAATATCTTCAGGACAGCCAGCATATTCATAGATGGAGAAAGGGTATATTCACCTGCTTTCGGATGTAATTTTTTTATCCGAACAAGGATTTCAAATGCAAGCGGGTCTTTTATTATCCCTTCTGTTTCAAGGAGATGAGCTATTTTTTTAAGTGGCATGCCATATGGGATATTAACAATTCTTTCCTCTCCAATTATCTCCTTAGGAACACAGACCTTGTAGATAGCGATAAGAGTGATAAGAATGATGATTCCGATTAATAGCAAACTGCATATAGCCAGATGTTTCTTCATTAATTTAGACACCCACTTTTTTTCTTCTCTCCGCCCCTAATCTTTATTATCAGCCACAGAGGCACAGAAAACACAGAGAATAATAGAACTTAGTTCGCTTCGCTCACAATTGGAATAATGGAATGATGGAATATTGGGTTTTAACATCTGCTACCCCATTATTCCACCATTCCATTACCCCTTAATGGGATGGAAGAAAAAACAGTGCCTAAAGAAGCCTGTGTTTTCAAGGGCTTGTAGAAATTCCGAGATGTCATATTAGCACCTGGTGCGGATATTTTTATTCTGACAGAATTACCAGAAAAATTCTTAAACCTCTTTAATTATGGGGTAACTATTCAGCCACAGAGGCACAGAGAACATAGAGAATATAATAGAATTTACTACCAAATCCAATCTGTTCCATAATATCTAGTGTTGTGTTGAACAAATAACGCACGGAATTTGATTCTGGTAACTGGTGATTGGTAACTGGTAATTAAATACCGTTCGGCTGAGCTCAGGACGAAACTATTTAACCAATTACCAATTATCCATGATGATGCCCCGTGCAAAACTTACTCAACACGACACTAGTGCATTGTCACAGAAATTATTAAAGGAATTAAACCACAGAGGTCACGAAGGAGGAAGAGGTTAAGAAGTTGAGAAGATAAGAAATTGAGAAATCAAGATTTAAAAATCTCATCCTCTTATCTTCTCATCTTCTTATTTTCTTAAATTCTGTGTTCTCTGTGGTTAGATTTAACAATTAATGTGACAGAGCACTACCATCTCATTTCGAGTTATCTCTCACAGACATTTATTACCACACTACTTCCCCTGCCCTTATCATCTAAACACTGAATCCTGTGTTTGCCCTGGCAGGGTGTAAAGAATAATCTCTTTTTGGGCTCTACCTTCGCTATAAATTCAGAATCTATAAACCAATAGATATATTTTACATCATTTGGGGCTGATGCGTCAAGCAGAATTTTTTGATAATTTTGGTTAAGGGATTGAGAGCGTTGCGTAGGACTTAAGGCTATATCTATGGTCCCAGGCATTGCTTTACCTCATTTCTTGCCATCTTTTTGTTTCTGTTGACATTTTGGAGTCCCAAAAGACAACCCAGGGGGTCATTAAC
>JBFMDD010000250.1:0-2394 GCA_040754115.1 bacterium | reverse complement strand
CATTTTATTGGTCTAACTCAAGATTGTCCAATGGACTTTTAATTTTACCTAACTCTTTTTTGCTTACATGGGTGTAAATCTCGGTTGTCTAAGAAAAATTAAATAAAAAAAGTTCCTGAATATACCGTAAATCTGTTCCACCCTCCAGTAAATGAGTTGCAAAACTATGTCTAAGACTATGTACAGAAACTTCTTTTCTTATTCCCGCTTTTTTACATGCACTGGTAAAGATTTTCTCCACACTTCTTGTACCAAGGTGCCTCCCAGGTTTTGGGCCAGGAAATAACCAAATGCCCGGCTTATATTCTTTCCAATATTCACGTAGAACTGTCAATACTATATCTGATAACATAGTATATCGATCCTTCCTCCCTTTGGCACCACGAATGTGAATTAGTTCTCTTTCTCTATCAATATCTTCTGCTTTTAGTTTCACCACTTCACTCACTCGTAATCCAGCAGAATATGTAAGCATCAAAATCGCTTTATGTTTGATATTAGAAACACAAGAAAGTATCTTTGAAATCTCCTCCTGATTTAGCACAACCGGTAGCTTTTTATCTTTCTTGGGTCGTTTTATCTCGTAGAGGAACTTACGCTTTAAGATAGTACCATAATAAAACTTCAGAGCGTTAATAGCAATATTCAGTGTAGATGTAGCAATCTTCTTATCTTCTACTAAATAGAATAAGTAGTTTTTTATGTCGGCCTCAGTAATATCTTTTGAATCTTTACCAGCAATCTTGAGAAAATCCTCATTGTAGCGAATATAAGCCTTTATTGTCTTTGGGCTATATTTTCTTGAGGCAAGCTCTCTTCTTAAATCTACAAAATTCTCCATTAGCTTTGTTTTAACTTTCAAAGATTGCAGTGCAGGATCAATGTTTATCTTCTCTCCGCTAAACACTGACATAATCTTCTCAACAATCCCATCTGAATCCGGAAAACTCCAATACTTTCCTTCAGGATGCCATCTATGCCCTTTAACAGCTTTAATCTTCTCCACCTGGTCAGGATTGTAAGGGAATGAAACTATTATCCTGCCAGATTGAGCCTTCTTGATTTCAGTGGTTTTCATAACTGATAAGAGATTACTTTTAGGTTATTCTGAAAATATTATACCAAAACTCTGAGCTTATGTCAACCAAAATTTTCGAAAAATTTTTCTGAAAAAGGCGGATGTCCTGAGTTCAGAAAAATTTTTCCAAAATCATGTCACACTTTTGACCTTCCTTGACATACATATTATGGAAGGTCAAATTCAGGAGGCAAAAAGATGGTTGATAAACAGAATGATCAAATCTACAGGCTTATAAATGAAGCATTCAGAGACATTATCCTCTGTTTGGGTGGAATATTCTTAGTCAATAACCCAAGTTCAACAGAATTTGGGCAAAATTGGCGGTATCAAAAATAGGATTCCTTGTAATTAAAGGGATTAAGGGGGAGAGGGAGACAAAAATTGCAAAATAGTGAATGACAAAAAATGATAAAATAATAAACCCAGATTATGCATTAACGCCCTCAGTCAAAGGCTGATCCGCCATAGGCGGAAAATCTATTGATCTATAACAAGAGGTGCGCCTCAACTTGTTTGTATCTATTGGATGTAGGGGCTTGATTTATCAAGCCCTATAATTGAGAGGGTTCGATGAATCGAACCCCTACATTCGCGCATTAGAGGTGCACCTCTTTGGGATAATAAATACCCTTGAACCCCGGGGCACCCACTTGTGGGTCGCCTTGAAACCTCGGGGCACCCGCTTGCGGGTCGCTTCCCTCACGAAGTGAGGGTATCTTGTTATCTATATCTTTTCCCTATTTTACTTCTGTCTATTTTCTTCATATTTACATTTCTACTCTTTGCTCTCAGGTAAGTATCTATATTGTCATACTTTGGTTGTTTAATAGCCCAACAGTGGTGGTTATTAAAGCAATAAAGTGGTTCATACTGGAAATACTGACTGGGTTCAGTCAATGGATCTGCTTCTGGTAAATTATCTGGTGTTTCATCCAATGTACTCTCTAATATACACCATACTCCATTCTCATTTTTATACACTGGCCAAGCATGTCCTCCTTGATCTACTATATTTATCTACTATATTTCCATTCTCATCATGTATGTATACACTTCCTAGAACAGCCCTTACGCAAAACGGACTTATCCCACTTGCTATAAGGAGGCTTACAAGTAGATAGGTTCCATCCTCACAATCTCCCTCCTTTAAAACAAGTGTTTCTGGAGAGAACAGCCAGAAGTCTTCATCCTGAAATCGGCAAGTAGCGGAGTAAAAAGGGGAGAGGGAGGTGAAAAAGAAGGCTATTTTGATAAATTTGGGAGAGAATTAAGGATAAGATGAAGGGAATTAGATAACGGATAGAAAAGAGATA
>JBFMDD010000249.1:0-5115 GCA_040754115.1 bacterium | reverse complement strand
AATTCACTCCCTGCTGGCTCAGAACATTCCTCTATATCTACCTTTACTACAATCTTATAATTCCCCATTTGGTAGCCCTCCTTTTTTATTGTTGCTACCATTTATATCGACAAAATTACGCTTTTCTCTTTGTGTATTGCCTAAATAAGGGTGATATGTTATCTTTCTACTCTTAGGAGCGTCAAGTAATGACCAACCTTCCTGGTATAACTTCACCGCACCTTTACTTATCCAAAAAAAACTATTTTTCTCAGCAATACCTTCAGGAGTTTCCATCCGCGCTATACTCTTTACACAATCCTTTTTAATCATCCTGACTAACCCGTTCCACCATCTCTCAAATTCCTTACCTTTGTAAATCTCGTTATTCTCCTGGTCCAAGAGATAGGAAGGAGGATTTGGTAGGCAAGAGATTAACATCACCCAAAATTCCAATGTGTTAAATTACATAATTCTTGAGAACTCCAATTCCTTCAATTTTAATCTCAATCACATCCCCAGTCTTCATTTGCCCAATACCAGCGGGTGTCCCAGTAATAATCACATCTTCTGGTAATAAAGTCATAATTTTAGAAATAAAACTTACCAACTCCTCTACTTTAAAAATAAGATTATTAGTATTAGAGGATTGTTTTAACTCACCATTTAAATATGATTCAATCTTTAAGTTATTGGGGTCTATTCCCTTAACGACAAAAGGTCCTATTGGTGAGAATGTATCAAATGATTTTGCTCGAGTCCATTGTCCATCTTTTTTCTGAAGGTCTCTTGCGGTCACATCATTAAAACATGTAAATCCCAAAATCTTATCAAATACTTGGTCAGGCTCCATGTTTTTAGCCTTATCCTTCATAATCACTGCTAATTCTGCCTCATAGTCCAACCGCTGGGTTTGAGAAGGATAGATGATAGAATCTTCATGTCCAATAATAGAAGTAGATGGTTTCATGAATAGGATTGGTTCATCTGGAATAGGTAAATTTAGCTCCTTCGCATGGTCTTTATAATTTAATCCTACTGCAATTATCTTTGAGGGTTGGCAAGGAGGTAGAATTTTTACCTCATCCAATTTATAAGTAGTCCCATCCTCGATTTTGATTACATCTTTCTCTACTATTCCATTTTTGTCCATTTTCCCATCAAAGAATCTAACCCATTTCATATTAGAGATGATTTTACTATATAAATCATCTATTGTCAACCAAAAAAAGAGGTTGACATTAGGGATAGATTTTTGTATAATGTTTAATCACAAATAAAAAATTGTAAGCATTCAGTTCTCAGGTGACAACAATCAGTTAAGAATAGGAAAATCAAGACAGATGGAAATAGATAGAAATAAATGGAAATATAGTAGAAATATAATGAATACTGGAGGGGAAAACAATAAATTTCTACTTATTTCAACAAATTTCAATTTATTTCTTCCTTGCATTGGCTGGACCAACTTTCTTAAAAGCTAACGGTTGAAAGCTGATAACTGAATAGCTACAAAAGACTAATTATAATGGAGGTTTTTTTAAATGGAAACAAAAAAGTATATCTATTTTTTTGGACAGGGTAAGGCAGAGGGAACGAAGGACATGAAAGACCTTTTAGGAGGAAAAGGAGCAGGATTGGCAGAGATGACCAATATTGGGATACCTGTACCACCAGGATTTACAATTACTACAGAGGCTTGCATTTATTATGACCAGAATAATAACACCTATCCGCCAGGGTTAGAAGAGGAAATTGAAGAGAATATGAAAAGATTAGAGGAAGTAATGGGTAAGAGGTTTGGTGATCCCAATAACCCACTTCTTGTTTCTGTACGCTCTGGAGCAAAAATATCTATGCCAGGGATGATGGATACCGTTTTAAATTTAGGATTAAATAACCACACAGTAGAAGGATTAGCCAACAAAACCAAAAATCATCGCATGGCTTATGATGCCTATCGCAGGTTTATACAAATGTTTTCAAATGTAGTTTTAGGTGTAAAGCATGAGGATTTTGAGTTTATTTTAGATGAAGTAAAGGGAGAAGAAGGGGTAAAACTTGATACAGAGTTGTCTGTGGAAGGACTTCGAAATGTAATTGCGCGATATATAAGTATGCTTCGTGAAGTAGAAAAGATTCACTTCCCACAAGACCCAAAAGAGCAACTTAGAATGGCTATCAATGCGGTGTTTAAATCATGGGATACACCAAGAGCGGTAACTTATCGTAAATTACATGGTATCCCAAATGATTTAGGGACAGCGGTAAATGTTCAGGCAATGGTATTTGGCAATATGGGTGATACCTCTGGTACAGGTGTTGCCTTTACTCGAGACCCTTCTACTGGAGAGAAAAAGTTTTATGGCGAGTACTTGACTAATGCTCAAGGTGAAGATGTAGTAGCAGGAATTAGGACACCAAAACCTATCACAGAATTAGAAAAGGAGTTACCTCACTCATATAAACAATTAGTAGAGATATACAAAAAACTTGAGAATCATTATAGAGAGATGCAGGATATTGAATTTACTATTGAAGATGATAAATTATACATGCTTCAGACTCGCACTGGTAAAAGGACAGCCCAGTCAGCAATAAAGATTGCAGTAGATATGGTGGAAGAGGGAATAATTACAAAAGAAGAGGCAATAATGCGTGTAGAACCGAGGGCATTAGACCAACTCCTTCACCGACATATTGACCCCAAAGCAGAAGTAAATGTATTAGCAACAGGATTATCTGCATCTCCTGGTGCTGCGTGTGGGATGGTGGTATTTACTCCAGATGATGCCTGCGAATGGGTAGAATCAGGTAAAAAAGTCATCTTGGTCCGCAATGAGACATCACCAGATGATATTCATGGTATGGCGGTTGCAGAAGGGATATTAACTGCAAGAGGAGGAATGACTTCACATGCGGCGGTGGTAGCTCGCGGAATGGGTAAATGTTGTGTTGCTGGCTGCGAAGCTATTAAAGTCGATGAGCAGACAAAAAAATTTGAAGTTAAAGATAAAATAATTAAAGAAGGTGACTTTATTACCTTAGATGGAAGTACTGGCAGGGTTATTTTAGGACAGGCTCCTACGGTAGAGCCAGAAATGAGTGTTGAGGGAAAAACCTTACTTCAATGGGCAGATGAGATTAGAAGATTAGGTGTAAGGACTAATGCGGATGACCCTAAATCTGCTACTACAGCCAGGGAATTTGGAGCAGAAGGAATAGGACTTTGTCGTACAGAGCACATGTTTTTTGCAGAGGATAGATTGCCTATTATGCGTGAGATGATTGTTGCTAAGGATGAAAATGAAAGAAGGACGGCATTAGATAAATTATTGCCCATGCAAAAGGAAGATTTTAGCGGGATATTCAAGGCTATGGATGGTTTACCAGTAACTATTAGGCTGTTAGACCCTCCTTTACATGAATTCTTACCACGCCATGAGGAATTATTGGTAGAATTGACTACCTTAAAGGCAACTAAAGGAGATAAAGATAAAATAGAAGAACTTGAAGGTTTATTACATAAAGTAGAAGTTTTAAAAGAGGTAAATCCTATGCTTGGGCATCGAGGCTGTCGGCTGGGAGTTGTTTATCCAGAGGTATCAGAAATGCAAGCTCGAGCAATATTTGAGGCAGCGTGTGAGCTAACTAAAGAAGGATATAAAGTTTTACCAGAGGTGATGATTCCATTAGTCAGTACAATAAAAGAGCTAAAACTTCAAAAAGAATTGATAGATAGTGTTGCCAAAGAAACATTTGAAAAATATGGAGTAAAAGTAGATTACCTGGTTGGAACAATGATAGAGTTACCAAGGGCAGCTATTACTGCTGATAAAATAGCCCAGGAGGCTGAATTCTTCTCTTTTGGCACAAATGACTTAACTCAAACCACCTTTGGCTTTTCAAGAGATGATGCAGAAGGTAAATTCTTAGATAGATACCTTGAAACGGGTGTTTTAGAACAAAATCCGTTTGAGGTTTTAGACCGCGAAGGGGTAGGCGAATTAGTCAGGATAGGGATAGAAAAAGGACGAAAAACAAAGCCAGAACTTAAAGTTGGTATTTGCGGTGAACATGGAGGCGAACCCAATTCTGTAGAATTCTGTCATTTAGTAAATATGACCTATGTTTCCTGTTCTCCATATCGAGTCCCAATCGCCCGATTAGCCGCCGCCCAGGCAAAGATAAAGAATGGATAAATAGAGCTATGTGGGTAGTTCCCATAGATATTTTTAGCTAAAAGTCAGACACCACCAAAGTTGCTTGCAGGTAGTAGAGAGTAATTCGTTGTTTTAATAACTACTATAATTCCTTCTTTCTTTAAAGAACCTTTGAATTAATGCCTTAGCTTCTTCTTCTAAAATCCCTTTTTGTACACTTAATTGATGATTTAGTGAAGGATGTTGAGCAATATTTATTATCGAGCCACAAGCACCTGTTTTGTGGTCATCTGCCCCATAGACCAAACTTTTAACCCTTGCTAATACCAATGCCCCTGCACACATCGGACATGGCTCAATAGTAACATAGATAGTGGTATTAATTAATCGTTCGTTTTTTAAATAAGTAGTTGCTTCTTTAATTGCTAATATCTCTGCATGAGCTGTTGGGTCTTTTAATTTCAATATCTGATTATAAGCTTTGGCTACAATCTTATCATCTAAAACAATAATTGCTCCTACAGGTACCTCTCCATTTTCGTATGCCTTTTCTGCCTCTAATATGGCCTGCTGCATAAAATAAATATCTTGACGATTCATTTTCACATCGTCTCCCATCTGATTTCTTTTAGAACTAAACTTTTCCATTTTTCGTTAACACTTTGTATTTCAATCTCTTGTGTAAATAAGGGGAAAGAAGTATTTTTCTCTAAGTATAAGAAATATAGTTAATTATACATGAAATTCTTTTTCCCCTTTCCCCAGTTTCTTTCTTACACCTAATAAAACGCAAAAGTTCAAATCCATATTTATTCCTCATTAATTTTTTCTTTCACTTTAATACTCGATGTTCAAGTTTTTTAAAGGTATAAAGATTTAACCGCAAAGAGCGCAAAGGAAGATTTCGCAAAGGACGCAAAGGAAGGAAAATAAGGTGGTGAACAACCTATTGCTTTGTTAAGTTTGCTTTGCT
>JBFMDD010000248.1:0-6434 GCA_040754115.1 bacterium | reverse complement strand
ATAACACCTCCTCTTTTTGATGTCAACTAAGCAAATTATCTCTTTTTTATCGCTTTGGCATCTTTTATCACCCAAAATTCTTCCAAACCCGCACCATAACTAAAAGTCATTTGCAACGCTCTCTTTTGTGTGGTGTCTGACAATAGCTATAAATAAGCAGTAAGTTATACTGGACACTGCCATTAACTGGGCTATTTAGGGACGGTTCATTTTCATCGTTTTTCCTGTGATTTCTTTTGGAAATTAGAAATTAGAAATTAGGTCTTCACTTCTTTCCCAATTTCTAATTTCATATCCATTTTTAACCGCAAGCTTTCACGCTAAAGTGAACCGTCTCTAAAATCGCAATTTGTAACGGTGTTGAGTATAATTTTTGGAATTACTTAACTTAATAAAATTCCTTAAGAGTTTTTTCCCTACCTTAGTTAATATAGATTCTGGGTGAAATTGGACTCCTTCTATATTTTTAAGCTCCTTATGCCGTACACCCATTATTTCTTTTTCTTGAGTCCAGGCAGTTATTTCCAAACAGTCTGGTAAAGTATCCCTTTTGATGATTAAAGAATGATACCGGGTCGCTACAAATGGGTTTTCAATATCTTGATATATTCCTTTTCCATGATGATAAATTAAAGATGTTTTTCCATGCATAAGTCTATCAGCTCTTACGATTTCCCCACCAAATACATATCCAATGCACTGATGTCCCAGACAAACTCCTAAAATAGGAATTTTACCCACAAATTCATTAATTACATCATTAGATATTCCAGCCTCTAAAGGTGTACATGGTCCTGGTGAAATTAAGATAGCATCTGGTGATAAATTATGAATTTGTTCAATTGTAATTTTATCATTTCGATATACTTCTAATATATCAGCAATATTATCTTTTTCTAACCCAATTTCACCTAAGTATTGTACAAGGTTATAAGTAAATGAATCATAATTGTCAATAACTAATATCATTTTCCCTTTCTCCAATTAGGATTTATTGTCTTGTTTAGGATTCTTCAGAGAAGATATCAGGGAAAAAAATAACTCCTTCTCTTTGTGCACAAGCCCAATTTTCAGCGCGATGAACTAAATTTTGAACCGCACGATTTTGTTTATAAGCAATCTCTAAAGAATCCTGACTCATACTTCGTATCGTACCATTGGATGCCTTTTTAGGGTCAGTAGTCCCAACAATTTTATCTATTAATGAAAAGAAATCCTCTTTCAGACCATCTTTTTTTTCTAAGACAAATACTTTAGCAGGTTTATCTTTAAGATAGTCGACTAACCAGGGATAAAATTTTTTATTTTTATGTTCTTTGTAAAGACTCTCAATCTTTTCCAATGGTAATTTATTATATTCTCTAACCGCAATAATTTCCGCAATAGGTTTAATCTTATCCACAATCTGCTTTTCCATCTGTATTCCATCTGGTTTGAGCATAAAAAAAGTTCTCTGCTTTTCCATTACTTACCTCTGTGGCAATTGATTATTTTCAAAATTAATTACTCGATATTCCCTTTCAAAATCCTCTTTATTTTCGGATGTATGAACTGTATTTTCAGTTAAGGAATCAGAATATGCCTCACGGATAACAGCCAGAGCAGTATTTCTTATTTCTTTTATGGCATTAATCCCTTCATATAGTAATGCTAAAGATTCTCCACCACTCATAAAATTGACTAACTCTTCATAAAAGTGTTTACCTTTATGAGTGGCATAAAATTCTTCTGCCTGTTCTCTGTTAAATACCTGAACTTTTGCTCCGATAATATACATTCCTGCTCTTGATATAGCATTAATTACATTTCCCACTCTTGGGTCATGTGGGTCATTAAAGACATTTGGTTTGATTATGACTACACTGCAGTTGACTTTGTCCTTTTTATCTTCAGGATAAACAATGCCATCTTTTAATGGCCCACCTAAAGATTTATACCTGTTCCATAGTAAATTGATTTGATCTTCTGCTTCTTGTACTGATGAGGGAGCAGAAACAGGAAATTCTACATATAAAATCTCTCCCATGGTAGACTGTTTGCAGAAGCCATATCTGCCCATAATCGATATTCCGTTTCTTATTCGAACATCACCTACTATATGATTAACAGTAGCAACTGCATCTTCGCCTTCTATAACAACATTAAATAGTCTTTTAAAATTATATTTTCTTTTATCATAATTTCTTTCAGAAGTAAGCATCTCCTTGAATCTATTTTGTATTTCTTTATCTTCCCCACGCATTTTTCTTGGTAGAGTTTTGCAAAGTTCCTTTGCCAACTCAGAGGTAAGGGCATAAACATTTACCCCAATGATTTTTAATTGAGTATCCAATTCTGGCATAAACCGAATCATGCTGAGAATATCACCAGTGATAGACCGCTCAAGTGCTGGTAAATATATATTTAGCAAAGTTCTCTCTATTGACATATATTTTTACCTCCAATTCCCAATTTTTTAGCGAAAGAAGCGAGATGGTTCATTTTATCGTTTTTCCTATGATTTCTTTCGGATATTTATTTGTAAGCGTCCACAGAAAATTGAAATTGGAAATTAGAAATTGGGCTTTTACTTCTCTCCCTAATTTCGAATTTCCAATTTCAACTCTCTTTTCTATCCGCAAGCTTTCAAACAAAAGTGAACCGTCCCAAGAATGCTTACTTCTCTTCTTCCTGTTTCTGTGGTACAAATTTAACTTTTTTCTCCCCATGCCGCATCATACCTATCTGGCGTGCCAGATTTTCAATTCGAGAAGGGTCTGTTTTTAATGCCTTTCTCTCTTTCCTCAAAGCCTCATTTTCTTGTTTTATTTTTTCTATTCCTTGTGTTAAAGTTGCAATTTGTCTCTTTTGATGAAGGATAGTTATGATGCTCTTTACTCCAAAGATGAATATAATCACTAAAAACACAATTCCTACAAATAATAGTCTTTTGCGCTTAACCTTCTTTTTTTTCCGACGAGTATCCTCTAAGAATACCATTGTTCCCTCCAGTTTTTTAAGTAAGTAGAGACTTTTACACTTTAAATACTTGTTTTCCTTTATATATTCCAGATGCACCAAGTTCTTCTTCTATCCTCAGCAGTTGGTTATATTTAGCTACGCGGTCAGTACGAGAAGGAGCACCTGTTTTTATTTGACCTGCATTGGTTGCAACGGCAATATCTGCTATAGAAGTATCCTCTGTCTCTCCAGAACGATGAGAGATAACAGTTGTATAACCAGCCTCCTTAGCTAATTCTATTACATCAAGTGTTTCTGTTAATGAGCCAATTTGATTTACCTTAATCAAGATAGAATTAGTTATTCCTAATTCAATCCCTTTCGTTAATCTCTTAGGATTGGTGACAAATAAATCATCCCCTACAATCTGAATTTTATCTCCTAATTCTTGAGTAAACATTTTCCACCCATCCCAATCATCTTCAGCAAATCCATCTTCTATGGAAATAATAGGATATTTCTCAACTAAGGATTTATAATAAGAAATAAGTTCTTCTGAACTCATTACTTTCCCTTCTCCTTTAAAATTATACTTTCCATCCTCAAACAATTCAGTTGCAGCGGTATCCAGAGCTAAAAATATATCTTCCCCTGGTTTATAACCCGCCTTCTCAATAGCTTGTATGATTATTTGTAGTGCCTCTTCAGTAGAGGAGATGGCAGGTGCAAAACCCCCTTCATCACCTACTGCAGTAGAGTAACCTTTTGAATTTAAAGTCTTTTTCAATTGATGAAAAGTTTCTACGCTAAATCGTAGTGCTTCTGAAAAAGTTGAGGCTCCTGCAGGAACAATCATAAATTCCTGTATGTCAATTGGATTATCTGCATGTTTGCCGCCATTTAAAATATTTAACATTGGAACTGGTAATACCTTAGCATTTACACCTCCTATATATTGATAAAGAGGTAATCCAATAGCTAAAGAGGCAGCTTTTGCTACCGCTAAAGAAGTACCTAATATTGCATTAGCACCAAGCTTCTCCTTGTTTTCCGTACCATCTAAATCTATCATTAGTTGGTCAATCGATGTCTGCAATGTAGCATCTTCTCCTTCTAACTCAGGAGCAATAATATCGTTAACCGTATCTACTGCCTTTAGTACTCCTTTACCCAAATACCTATCTTTATCTCCATCCCTTAGTTCTAAAGCCTCATGAGTTCCGGTAGAAGCTCCAGAAGGTACCGCAGCTCTACCAATTACCCCACATTCTAACTCTACTTCTACCTCTATAGTTGGATTTCCGCGCGAGTCTAAAATCTCCCTTGCCCAAACATCTACAATTTCAGTCATTTCAAAAATTTCCTCCTTCCTTAAACTTTTTTAATTTCTCTAAAAACAGTGTATCACAATTACCTAATTCTTTAGATTTATTCCATAATTCTATTGCCTTTTCCTTCATATTCTTGGCATAATAAACATCGCCTAAATGTTCACAAATAATAGGGTCATCCTTAATTAATTCATAAGCCTTCTCCATTTCTATTAATGCTTCATCCACTTTGCCTGATTGAAAATAAGCCCAGCCTAAACTATCAACATAAGTACCATTGTCTGGTGTTATTTCTAATGCCTTTTTAATCAATCTGATTGCCTCTTCTAAGTGAATACCTCGTTCTGCATATAAATAGCCAATATAATTATACGCATTAGCATTTTGAGGATTTATTTCAATACAATGGTAAAAACTCTCAATTGCTTCATCCAACATATCAATATTGTCATAAGCTACTCCTAAATGGAAATAAGCCATTTCATTTTTTGGGTCTAACTTAACTGTCTTTTTAAATGCCGGAATAGCCATTCGATATTTACTCTTTTCATTATAAATCATTCCCAACAGTAGGTATAGTTGTGAATTTTTGGGTTGAAGGTTAAGTGTATAGTGTATCGTTTTAATTGCTAAATCGTATTGTTCTTCTACACTATATAAATAACATAATCTAATGTAAGCCTCATTAAATTTTTTATTAAGTCTCGTTACCTGTTCAAATTCTGAGATAGCTAATTTAAAGTCTCTTTTTTTCTCATACACCAGCCCTAATAAAAAATGACTCTTTACATCCTTTGGGTCTTTTTCTAATACAAACTTTAGATGAACAATAGCAGGTTCTAATTCGTTATCTGCAAAATGAAGTAAAGCAAGTCTACTTCGTATCTCTAAGTTGTCTGGATTAAATACTAACCCTTTTTGATAGAATATCTTCGCCTTTTCTATTTTACCCTTTTCTTCATAAAGAGAAGCTAAAGTGAAATAAATTCCACTATCAAACGGTATTAATCTAGTGGCTTTTTCTAAGATTGAGATAGTTTCATCAACCCTTTCTAATTTAAGATAGATTTCACTTAACTCTAAGTATGAAAGAGGGAAATCAGGTTCTAATGTAATAGCTTTTGTATAAGATTTAATGGCATCAGAGTAATTTTTACGCTGTGCATTTATGAATCCTAAGAAATAATGTGCTGGGCCATTATCAGGGTCTAATTCTACTGCCTTGTTAAATTCTTTAAGTGCTTGTAAATACTGTCTTTTCCCAAAATAAATCTTGCCTAAGATAAAGTATGCTTGGCTGTATGTAGGGTCAAGACTTATAGTCTCTCTGGCATATTTTTTTGCCTTAGGTAAATCCCCTATAATGAAATAATCTACCGCTAAACTGTTTTTAATTACCGCGCTTGGTTGAATTTTATCTGCCTTTTTGTATTCTTCAATAGCCTCTTTTATTTTCCCTTCCTGGTCATAGAGTAGAGCTATACTAAAATGTGCATAGGCATCCGATATCGAAGTGGTAATTTCAGGACTCGTTTGTTTGGTCGGTAAATGGACACAACCATTACTCATAAAAGAGATAAATATGATACAAATTAATAACTTTTTCATTTCTACTTAATTATATAAAATTTATTAAGAATAGTCAACAAAAATATTAATAAATTGTAACAGGTTTGGTCTCATACACATATTAAAGGCACTTAAATAAGTAGGGAATCCTTATTTCACTTGGGTTATAGCCAGGTTCAAAAGAGATGTATTGTCTCAAAATCTGAGTTCAAATTACCACAATGGGTATTTCTAATCCCGTAACCGTTCAGGGTTCCCGGTTCAAGGTTCAGAGTTGGGGATGTGCTCCTGAGTTGATTTGCTTAGCTGTTTGTCAGGATTTGATATTTTTAAAGCATTTAATCTTTATCGCTTAGTAACCTTAAACCCTGAACCTTGAACCTGATAAACTGCAAAATTCTTAGCTCCCTGAACGGTTACCTAATCCCCTATTATTGCGTAGATGTACAGAGATGTGGTAAATTTCAAAACTGTGATTCAGACAGTAGCAAAAGGCTGGCAAGAACCTCATAGTTGACAAGTAGTTATGATAGATTGAGTGAGAGGTTAAATATTTTTTTGCCCTCGCTTCTTTTTTTGCTTGACAATCTGATA
>JBFMDD010000247.1:0-2478 GCA_040754115.1 bacterium | reverse complement strand
GAAATTTATAGAAATTGATTGAAATTGGTAGTAAAAAACAATGAATTCCCATAAATTTTTGCTTCGCAACATTCTTCGAATTCAACTAATTTCAATTTATTTCTATCTTGCATTGTGTGATTTAACTTTCTTAAAAACTGATATATGAGTCTTTATTATTCTAACCATACAGCTCGAAATTATTCAGGGAAAGAGAAAATGAATATATCAGTAGAAACTATTAAATGGGAAGATGATAAATTAAAGATTATCGACCAGACAAAATTACCTGATGAATTGGTCTATTTAGAATGTACTACTCCAGAAGAGGTAGCTGAGGCGATAAAAATCTTACAAGTAAGAGGAGCACCAGCAATAGGGATAGCTGCAGCTTATGGCGTTGTATTAGGAATGGATAAATTAGATGAGACAATTAAACTCCTTGCTAACACCAGGCCAACAGCTGTTAATCTATTCTGGGCATTACAAAGAATGAAGCGATGTGCAAAAGGACATAAAGGAGCTAAATTAAAAAAGGCATTATTGACAGAGGCTATTTTAATTCATGAGGATGATAAAGAAAAATGCCGTAAGATGGGTGAATATGGTGCTTCATTAATAAAGGATGGGGATACTGTCCTGACTCATTGCAATGCAGGGGCATTAGCAACTGGTGGTATGGGTACTGCACTCTCGCCTATCTATATAGCCAAAAAGCAAGGTAAAAAAGTTAAGGTATTTGCAGATGAGACAAGACCTCTATTACAAGGAGCAAGATTAACTACCTGGGAATTAAAACAGGCAGGAATTGATGTTACTTTGATTTGTGATAATATGGCGGCTGTGGTAATGAAAGAAGGAAAAATTGACCTGGTGATGGTTGGAGCAGATAGAATTGTAAAAAATGGTGATGTCGCTAATAAAATTGGTACTTATGGCGTAGCTGTCTTAGCAAAAGCACATAATATCCCTTTCTATGTGGTTGCTCCTACTTCTACTATTGATTTATTATTAGAAGATGGCTCGCAAATCCCAATAGAAGAAAGAGGTTCATACGAGGTTACACATGGATTTGGTAAAAGAATTGCTCCAGAAGGAATAAATGTCTATTCACCTGCATTTGATGTTACACCAAATAGCCTTATCACCGCTATCGTTACAGAAAATGGTATTGCACACCCACCTTTTATAAAAACCATCAGTAACTGTTTAGACTATGCCTTGGTGTAAGAAGTGGAATAAGGGAATATGGGAGTTAGACGCTCATAGCTCAATGCAAAATGAAAAGTGTGTTTTGCCACAAGTCGCTAAATTGCCTAAAGGCAACTTCGCAAACACGCAAACCGTTAAATACTCCATTGACCACTTCGGATTACATCAATTAATTCTCTACCATAAATAAGTCTACCTGATTTTAATATCTGGAGTGTAAATTCATCCTCTTCAGTATATCTTCCACGAAGTTCACTAATATGCCATATTTTTGCATAGATCTCGTTTCCAAAAGTTCTTTTTACTTCTTCTTGAGTATATTCCAGTCCTTGTTCGACTGCTTTTAAATTCATATCGTCGCGAATTATTAACAAAAGTTCAATATTGGAATTTGATTCATTCCTATTTTGCAAAATACCACCGTATAAAACTATTGATTCCACAAATACCCGTAGCCTATTAGTAAGTATCTCCGTAAGTTTTAATACCAGCTCTTTTTCTGATCTAAATAGTGTTTTTAGAATATCGCGGGCAAGCATATTATTTTCATTAAGTTTATATAAAATTGCATTACCAATAGTTCTTGAGACAGCAATACCTTCTTGTGAAAATTCACGAAGTACCTGGTGAGTTTTAAGGTGTGACAAGCCAACCTGTCTTGAAATCTCACGGCCTGTTAATTCTGCTGGTTTTTCAAAAAGAAAGCGTAAAATCCTCACTTTAGAGCGTTGTCCAAGAATAGAATCCAGTGGCTCTAAAAACTGCATTTCCCCCCTCCCTTACATACAAATATAATATAGCATAATTGACTTATTTTGTCAAGTAATTTTTTTTGAAACTTACCCATATCAATGCAATGTAAAATGGATATTGTAAAATGAGAAATGTAAAATGAAAATGTGTAAATGAAGAGTAATAAACCAAACAAAATGCTAAAATTTCCAAATTTTCATTTCCTATTTTACATTTTACATTTATTTTCCTTATGTATTTCTATGGTGAATTAATCTGACCCTACAGATGGAATTCTTTTACATCCGTGGAAGAAAGCAAAAGAGGTGATTTGTTTTGTGTAAAACCATGGAACTTTCTCACCCATATTGTATATACCTTTAATGTCTTGGGAGAATAGTGCCTTATCTGTAACCGTTCAGGTAGCTAAAAATTTCGACCTGTGCGATTAGATTTTATGCTGCCAATTTGAGTTCTATCTTACCCTCTTCAAACCATCTTTTAGTTTCATTGTTTCTTACCATAGCAGTTATTGAGGCAAGAGTTACTGAACCA
>JBFMDD010000246.1:0-16284 GCA_040754115.1 bacterium | reverse complement strand
AATTCCAAAAAAATTAACACTAAATCAACCAAAATGAAGAATTTTGGGGGAAAGGGGGAAGTTTTATTATTTGAATCCCACTTAATCCTCTATTCTTCGTCGGAAGATAAGTTGGGGAATTTCTGTTCGTGGTAAAATTTTCTTGACATAAAATAAAAAATAGTGTATTATCTTACTTAAATTTTTGTAACCGTTCAGGGTTCCCGGTTCAAGGTTCAGGGTTGGAGGTGTGCTCCTGAGTTGATTTGCTTAGCTGTTTGTCAGGATTTGATATTTTTAAAGCATTTAATCTTATCGATTAGTAACCTTGAACCTTGAACCCTGAACCTGGAACCTTGAACCTGATAAACTGCAAAATTCTTAGCTGAACGGTTACTCTGTAGCCCAGACACCAAAATATCTGAACGCTTGCAAATTTTTATTATGGTGATAATCAAAGATGATTGATCTGACTAATGTGGACATCTCTAATATAAAACAAAAGCTTGGTAGCGAATTAGCTATCGAAGAAGATATAGATTTCGCTACGGTTGAAGATGTAAAACTCACCTCCCCAGTTTCTATTAAACTTCATCTAATCAATAGAGGGCAAGTTGTTAGAATTACTGGTACTTTAAAAGGAGAGGTGTTACTTCAATGCAGCCGTTGTCTTGAGTCTTTTAATTACAAATTAGAAAGAGATTTTGAAACAGAGCTATGTGAAGAAAAACACGAAATTAAATCTGAAAGATTAGAATTAAAAAGAAAGGATTTAGAAAAGACTTTTTATCATGGGGATAATGTTAATTTAATAGATGAAATTCGACAACAAATAATCTTATCTTTACCCATGAAACAAATTTGTAAAAAAGATTGTCTTGGACTATGTAGTAATTGTGGGGTAAATCTAAATAAAACTATTTGCAATTGTTCAAAGTAGAGAATAGAGAAAATAAAAAAGAGAGGATTAGAATTATGCCTATTTCATTAGTAAAGCAAGAACAAGAACATATCCTTAAGGTATTACCTATATTGTTAAAGAAGGATGAGCAATTTAAGGGTTTACTTTATAGTATTCTAAGCCAGACCTTTGTTGTCCCAATCGGGGAGAAAAACCCTTGACTTTAGTCAAAGACTTTAGTATAATTTCAGCATGCAACACTATCGTACAGGCTCTCACTACATTGAAATACAAAGTGTTAGTGAAAAATGCAAAAGTTTAGTACATAAGTTGCTAAAGTATCAGTAAGTTATGAATTTTGCAGAAAGCTTTTTACTATTATACGAGGAGGTTTTTAAAAATGCCTAATCCAAAACGACAGACATCAAATGCAAGACGAGATAAAAGAAGAACACATTGGAAAATAATACCAGTAGATATTTCTACTTGTTCACAATGTGGACACCCCAAATTACCTCATCGGGTGTGTCTAAATTGCGGATTTTACAATGGAAGAATTGTATTAAGAGTGGAGGAAAAGAAGAAATAAAATGCGTATTGCAGTCGATGCTATGGGTGGAGATAATGCACCAGAGGCTATTGTAGGAGGTGTAATAGATGCATTGAAAGAGTTAGAGGGTATTGCTCAAATAACTCTGGTAGGTAAAGAAGATGTAGTTAGGAAAGAATTGTCCCGTTATCAAACCAAAGGATTGTCAATTGTAATTAAAGATGCAAAAGATGTTATTGAGATGCATGAATCCCCAACTATGGCTATTAAAAATAAGAAAAACTCTTCAATTGGAGTTGCAACAAAGTCATTAAAAGAGGGTGAAGTAGACGCATTGGTATCTGCTGGTAATACAGGAGCAGTGATGGCATCCTCTCTAATGAATTTAGGTAGATTAAAAGGTATTTTTAGACCGGCTATTGCCACACTTATTCCTACATTAGAAGGTGCTTCTATACTTCTTGATGTAGGTGCTAATGTAGATTGTAAACCAAGACACCTTTTACAATTTGCTATGATGGGTGATGTATATGCTAAACACATCATGGGCAATACTAATCCCAAGATAGGACTTCTAAGTATTGGTGAAGAAGAAGGTAAAGGTAATGAACTAACTTCTCATGCCTTTAAACTGTTAAATTTCTCATCTTTAAATTTTATTGGCAATGTAGAAGGAAGAGACATTATAAATGGTAAGGTAGATGTAGTGGTATGTGATGGTTTTGTGGGTAATGTAGTCTTAAAATTTGGTGAAAGTCTGGCTGAAATGATATTTGACTTTTTGAGGCGTGAATTATCTAAAAATCTGAGTTTAAGACTTGGAGCTTATCTTTCTAAACCTGCCTTTAAAAAATTTAAGAAATTAGTTGATTATTCAGAATATGGTGGAGCACCTCTTTTAGGTATAAACGGTGTTTGTATTATATGTCATGGAGCATCTTCTTCTAAGGCAGTAAAGAATGGAATAAGGGTTGCCTGTGAATTTATCAACCATCAAGTTAATTTTCATATCGAAGAAAGAATTAAAGGAAAATAAATGACAAAAGATAAATTGAGAGCTGTAGGTATAGTTGGAACAGGTTCTTATACACCTTCTCATGTATTGACTAATTTTGATCTTGAAAAGATGGTTGATACTTCAGATGAATGGATTCGTGCAAGAACCGGGATAAGAGAACGGCGTATTGCTGACCCGGAAATAGCATCCTCTGATTTAGGTGCGCGTGCTGCATTAGCCGCTTTAGAAGATGCCAATATTTCACCATCAAAAATAGATATGCTCATAGTCGCTACTATCACTCCAGATATGTTTTTCCCTTCTACTGCCTGTGTAATTCAGCATAAAATAGGAGCTGTTCATTCTGCCTGCTTTGATTTATCTGCTGCCTGTGCGGGTTTTGGATATGCATTAGAAATAGGTAAACAATTAATTGCTACTCATACCTATAGGACTATTTTAATTGTTGCAGTAGATGTACTTTCTAAAATTACTGATTGGACAGATCGCAATACATGTGTTTTATTTGGTGATGGTGCAGGAGCAGTAGTATTACAAGCTGTACAAAAAGATACAGGAATACTTAGTAGCGATTTAGGTGCTGATGGCTCACAAATGGATATATTACAGTTACCCGGGGGAGGTAGTAGAAATCCTATTAGTCAGAAGGTTATAGACCAAAAGTTACATTATATGAAAATGAAAGGTAAAGAGGTATTTAAAATTGCTGTTCAGTCTATGTGTAAAACTGCAAGAAAAGCATTACATTTAGCTAAAGTGGATGTTAATGATGTAGATTTGTTAATACCTCATCAGGCTAATATTCGCATTATTGAAGTAGTAGCTAAAAGGCTTCATATTCCTATGGATAAAGTTTTTGTAAATTTACATAAGTATGGTAATGTCTCTGCTGCCTCTACAGCTATATCGATAGATGAGGCTAAAAAAGAAGGACGAATGAAAAAAGGAGATATTGTAGTATTAAGTTCCTTTGGTGGAGGGCTTTGCTGGGCAGGAACGGTTATACGATGGTAGAGGTAATAGAAGAAAGGTGGAAAGTGTGCAGGAAAGAAAGAGAGAAATAGGGATGGTTCACTATTGTTTGAAAGTTTGCGGTTAGAAAATGGAGTGGAAATTGGAAATTAGAAATTAGGGAGAGAAGGAAAGGCCCAATTTCTAATTTCCAATTTCAATTTTCTGTGAACACTTACAAATAGATATCCGAAAGAACTCATAGGGAATTGCCCGAAAATGAGCCATCCCGAGAAATAGTTTTCACCACTTGCACATTTTCTCTCTTTCCAACCTACTCAAATCATAGTGAGAATTAAAAATGGAGCTGCAGAAAATAGCTTATGTATTTCCTGGACAAGGTGCACAATATGTAGGTATGGGATATGAATTTTATCAGAATTTTGAGTCTTCAAAGAAGATTTTTGATACTTCAGATGAAATATTAGGTTATTCTTTAACAAAGTTATGCTTTGAAGGACCAATTGAGAGGTTATCTCAAACGCAATATGCTCAGGTAGCGATATTGACTACAAGTATAGCCTGTTTACAGCCATTAAAGGAAAATTTACTTCCTGCTGATTACATGGCAGGGCATAGTTTGGGAGAATATAGTGCACTGGTAGCGGCTGAAGGCATAGAATTTAAAGAGGCTCTTAGAATTGTCCAGCAAAGAGCTAATTTCATGCAAGAAGAGGCAGAAAAAATACCTGCTGGAATGATTGCCGTTTTAGGGTTGGATAGAGTTGAAGTAGAAAAAATTTGTAAAGAAGAATCTGTTGAAATTGCTAATATTAACTGTCCTGGACAGATTGTTATCTCTGGATTTAAGGAATATTTAGACAAAGCCGCTCAAAAGGCAATTAACCGGGGAGCAAAAAAGACAATTCCTCTATCAGTAAATGGTGCATTTCATTCAAGTTTTATGAAACCTGCTGAACTAAAATTAGCCAATGTGCTAAATAGTGCAAAGATTAAAAACTTACATATACCAGTAATAGCCAATGTCTCTGCAAAACCTGTAGTTAGTTCTGATGAAATAAAACAATCGTTAATAAAACAGATTAGTAATTCGGTATTATGGGAAGATAGTATTAGATTTATGATAGAAGAAGGAATAAATACATTTATTGAAATTGGACCAGGCAAAGTGCTAAAAGGGTTGATTAAAAGGATAGATTCAAGCGTAGAGGTCAAAAATATCGAAAATATAGAGAGTCTAAAACTTTTATTCAGAGGAAACAAGGTGAAGGAAAATGGGTGAAAAAATATTGTTAGACCAGGTGGCTATTGTTACTGGGGGAGCAAGGGGAATTGGAAAGGCTATTTGCGAAGTATTAGCTCAAGCAGGTGCTTCGATTGTAGTAGTAGATATAAATTCTGACCAGGCAAATACTACAGCAGATGAGTTAAAGAAAAAATTTGGTGTAGAAACACTAAGTATATCAACTAATGTGGCAGATTTTTTACAAGTTGAAAAAATGGTAAAAAATGTGCTTGACAAATTTGGTAAGATAAATATACTTATAAATAATGCAGGTATAACAAAAGATACACTTCTTATTCGGATGTCCGAAGAAGACTTCAAAGCCGTGTTGGATGTTAACCTGATTGGCACATTTAACTGCACTAAAGAAGTTGCTAAAGTGATGATTAAGCAACGAACGGGAAAGATAGTTAATATTTCATCCACTGTGGGATTACAGGGTAATATTGGACAGGCTAATTACTCTGCATCTAAAGCAGGAGTGATTGGCTTTACCAAATCAGTAGCTCGAGAACTTGCTAAAAGAGGAATAAATGTTAATGCTATCGCTCCTGGATTTATAGAGACTGAAATGACTTCCAAATTATCTGATGAGGTTAAAAAAGGATATTTAGAAAAAATACCTTTAGGGAGATTTGGTAAACCAGAGGATATTGCACAGGTAGTTAAATTTTTAGTTTCACCATCTTATATTACTGGTCAGGTAATTGTAGTTGATGGTGGAATGGCAATGTAAAATTGGTAACTGGTAATTGGTAAGTGGTAATTATTTAACCAGTTACCATTTAACCAATTACCAAACAAAAGGAGGTGAAGAGAAAAAGTGGCAGAATCAACATTTGAGCGAATAAAACGGATCATTATAGACCAATTGGGTGTAAACGAGGATCAAGTAACAGCGGAGGCATCGTTTGTTGATGATTTAGGAGCGGATTCATTGGATACAGTAGAGTTGGTTATGGCGTTTGAGGAGGAGTTTGGAATAGAAATCCCGGATGAGGATGCTGAAAAAATACTCACTATCGGTGATGCTGTAAACTACATTGAGGAGCATACTTAATGAGTTTAAATGTTAAAAATCGTGTAGTAGTTACAGGAATAGGAATGGCTACGCCTATTGGAATTGGGAAAGAGAAATTTTGGAAGAGTGTAGTATCTGGAGAAAATGGTATTGGTCGGGTAAGTTTATTTCCGGTAGATGATTATGAGTGCCAGATTGCGGGTGAGGTACGGGATTTTGACCCCAATCTATATATGGATAAAAAGGAGGTGAAGCGAAGTGATAGGTTTACTCAATTTGCTATTGCTTGCGCTAAATTAGCAGTCGAGGATGCCAAAATAGAGCTACCAGGCAATGAAAATCCTGATCAAATAGGTGTTTATATCGGGTCGGGTATTGGCGGTTTATCAACCATTGAAGCAGAACATACAGTTTTATTAGAAAAAGGAGCCAGAAAGGTAAGTCCATTCCTTATTCCGATGTTAATTATAGATATTGCTTCTGGAAAGGTGGCAATACATTATGGTGCTAAGGGACCTAATTCTGCGGTAGTAACTGCATGTGCCTCTGGTGCTCATGCTATTGGTGATGCCTTCAGGATTATAGAAAGGGGAGAAGCAGAGATAATGATAGCTGGGGGTGCAGAAGCAGCTATTACGCCTTTAGGGTTAGCGGGCTTTTCTTCAATGAAGGCACTATCAACGCGAAATGACGACCCTGAACATGCCTCTCGTCCATTTGATAAATTTCGTGATGGATTTGTAATGGCTGAAGGGGCAGGAATAGTTATTTTAGAATCTCTTCAACATGCTAAAGCAAGAAATGCATATATATATGCAGAAATTATTGGTTATGGAATGACAGGGGATGCTTATCATATTACCTCACCTGCTCCTCAAGGAGAAGGAGCTGCTCGGGCTATGCAGCGAGCACTACAAGATGCTAATTTAACACCACAACAAATAAACTACATAAATGCTCATGGGACTTCTACACTCCTAAATGATAAATGTGAGACAGAGGCTATTAAAGCTGTTTTTGGCGAGTATGCATATTCTATTCCTGTTAGTTCTACCAAATCGATGACAGGACATATGTTAGGGGCCGCAGGAGCAGTAGAATTTATTATTTCCTGCTTAACTATTGAAAAGGGAGTTATTCCTCCAACTATAAATTACGAATATAAAGATACAGAATGTGATCTGGATTATGTACCAAATCAAGCAAGAGAGCAGGAAATCCATGTAGCTTTATCTAACTCACTTGGTTTTGGAGGCCATAATGTGAGTTTAATAGTCAAGAGGTATAAATAAATAAATGATAATGAACGAATCAAGAAGACAACAACTTAAAGAGTTACAATCTGCACTTGGAGTAGAATTTAACGATATTAGAATATTAAATCAGTCGTTGACACATACTTCTTATGCTTATGAATTAAATGGTAACAATGGCGTGTTTCACAATGAAAGATTGGAATTTTTGGGTGATGTAGTGTTAGGTCTTATAATTAGTGAGTATATTTATAAAAAATATCCAGATTATATGGAGGGAGAATTAGCAAAGATTAGAGCTAAAGTAGTAAGTAGACCTATATTGGCAAAGGGGTCTAAACATTTAAATTTAGGTGAATATCTACTCTTAGGCAAAGGTGAGGAGATAACAGGGGGTAGAAGTAGACATTCTATTTTAGCTAATACCTTTGAGGCGGTTATTGGAGCCATTTATTTAGACTCAGGATTAGAAAAAGCCCGCTATTTTATTTTAGAACAATTTAGCGAAGAAATTGAAAAGATTATTTATAATGTTCATGTCCAGGATTATAAAACCGATTTCCAGGAATTTACTCAAAAGAAATTTAGAACTCTTCCACTATACAAAGTAATCAGTAAAGAAGGTCCAGACCATAATCGGATTTTTGAAGTAGCAGTTATTGTAAAGGGTAAAACATGGGGAACAGGAAAAGGAAAAAGTAAAAAAGAGGCAGAACAAAAGGCAGCCTTCTTTGCATTGCAACAACTTAAGGAAGAAAAAGTCGCTTTTCATAGTTTGGTGAAAGGATAAATGATTACCAAAATAAAAGGAGATTATTAAATGAACTATTTTTTAACTGAAGACCAACTTATGATTAAAGAGTTAGCTAAACAAATAGCCGAAGAAAAGATTAGACCGGTAGCAGCCGAATTAGATGAGAAGGAGGAATTTCCATATGATATAATGAAAATATTAGCCAGATCAGATTTGTTTGGTATTTATATTCCGCAAGAATATGGAGGACTTGGGGCAGGTTGCTTTGAACTATGTCTTGTTGTCGAGGAACTAAGTAAGGTATGTGGTGGTGTGGCAACTACTTATTCTGCCTCTGCTTTAGGGACATTCCCTATACTTTTATTTGGCAATGATGCTCAAAAGAAAAAATATTTGCCTGATTTAGCATCAGGCAAAAAATTAGCCGCCTTCGGATTAACAGAGGCTAATGCTGGTAGTGATGCCGCTGGAATACAAACTACCGCTATTTTAGATGGAGATTACTACATACTTAATGGAACAAAACAATGGATTACTAATGGTGGGGAAGCAGAAACTTATGTAGTTATTGTGGTCACGGATAAAACAAAGGGGTCACGAGGGGTCTCGGCTATTATTGTTGAAAAAGGAACAGCAGGTTTTAGTTTTGGTAAAAAAGAGAAAAAGATGGGTATCAGGTCTTCGGCTACGACTGAACTAATCTTTCAGGATTGTAGGGTGCCTAAAGAAAATTTATTAGGTAAAGAAGGATTAGGATTTATTGTGGCGATGAGAACGCTTGATAAATCAAGACCTGGCGTAGGAGCACAGGCAGTAGGGATTGCACAAGGGGCATTGGATTTAGCGGTCAAATATGCCAAAGAACGAATCCAATTTGGTCAACCAGTATCTTCATTTCAAGGTATACAATTTATGTTAGCCGACATGGCTACTCAAATAGAAGCAGCCAGGGCATTGACTTATGCCGTAGCTAAAATGGTTGATGCGGGGGAAAAGAATATCTCCAAAGCATCGGCGATGAGTAAATTATTTGCTTCAGATGTGGCTATGAAGGTTACCACGGATGTCGTCCAGATATTCGGTGGTTATGGCTATATGCGGGAATATCCTGTTGAAAAAATGATGCGAGATGCCAAAATTACTCAAATCTACGAAGGCACTAATCAGATTCAAAGACAGGTGATTGCCCTTGAATTGATTAAAGAATCAGCAGGTAAATAAGAGAAAGAAAAATGGAATTTAATGTAGAGAAAGCTGTCAATTATTGGAAGCAGGGGGCAGAATATGATTTAGGTGTAGCTGAAGCTATGTATCAAGCAGAAAAATACCCTTATGCCCTTTTTATGGGACATTTAGCACTGGAAAAGTTACTTAAAAGCCTCTTTGTTAGAGCTAAAAAAGAACATGCCCCATGGATCCATTCTCTTCCGTTACTTGCTAACAACTTAACAATAAATATTCCTGAAGAGACATTAGAGAAACTGGGTGAATTTATGGAGTTTCATTTTGAAGGACGATACCCTGATTATCAAATGGACTTTTACAAAAAATGCACAAAGGAATTTACTACTCAGAAAATGAAAGAGATAAAAGAGGTCTACAAATGGTTGAGCAGTCAATTTTAGAATCAATAAAGAGATTCACGGATGCTCTTGCAAAAGAGAACATCAGAACTAACAAGATCATTCTTTATGGTTCCTATGCAACAGGCAAACATACAGAATACAGTGATATAGATATCGCTGTGGTATCAGAGGATTTTGGCAAGGATAGAATTGAAGAAAAGATGTTTTTATTTCGTCTTGCCACTCGGATAGACCCACGATTAGAGGCTGTTCCCTTAACTCCAACTGCACTTCAAGAAGATACCTGGGTGCCATTGATTTATGAGATTAGGACCAAAGGAGTTGAATTGCAGGTAGCATGATGGGTGGCTGGAAGAAAAGTTGAGAAGTGAAAATCCATAGAATTGTAAAACTATTGAATCGACGGGATATAAGTAAAGTAGATAAAGAACTACGCCGACAGATTGCCATAAAGATAAATGAAAATAGTAAGGAGATAGATATGAAGGGATTAACCGTATAAATATTAAGGAGGGGAACAAAATGAAAAACCTGAAGGTAAAAGATGCTATGACGCGGGGGATTTTTACTATCCCACAAGATGCCTCGGTTAAGCAGGCAGTAGAAATATTAGCGGATAACGATGTCAGTGGTCTGGCGGTTACTTCTATTGAAGGCGAATTAGTCGGAGTTCTATCAGAGACAGACCTGGCAAAGGTGGTAAGTAAAGAGATAGAAAGCGATGAGGAACTGGACAAAATAAAGGTTAGTGAAATAATGACTGCTCCGGCGATGACAGTTAGTAGAGAAGATAGTTTAACAGAGGCTTGTAAGTTAATGTGTAACAATAACATCCATCGTTTGATAATCCAGCAAGAGGTGAAAAGAGGTGGCGAAACTAAGTATTTCCCCAGTGGAATACTTTCTATATCTGATGTAGTAAAAATGTTAGCAGGTAGGTGGACTCGTGGATAAACTGAATGAAATACTAAAAAAATACAAGGATACCGACGGGGCATTAATTCCTGTTTTGCAGGAAGCACAGGATGTGTTTGGTTATTTGTCGAAAGATATTTTAATCAGGATCGGTAAGGAGTTAAAAATTCCTTTGAGTAAGGTTTATGGCGTGGTTACCTTTTATGCCCAGTTTTATTTGAAACCACACGGAAAATATACCATTCGAGCCTGTCGAGGAACTGCCTGCCATGTTCAAGGTGCCAAAAAGATTATTTCAACCATTGAACATATCACTGGTTTGAAAGAAGGAGAGACATCCCCGGACCTTAAGTTCACATTTGAAACAATTGCCTGCCTTGGAGCCTGTGCCTTATCACCTGTAATGATGGTCAATAAGGACTATTTTGGCAAAATGAATCCTAAAAAAACAATTACTATTTTAAAGCAATATGCGGAGTAGGAGATTAGAAAATAAGTTGATTAGTGAATTAGCGAATTAGGATTTCCAGAGCTCATGATTAAATATTAAAAAGAGGGAAAAACTATGATTACTACACTTAACAAACAAACAACGAAGCAAATGACTATGTTTGGTACTTATGAATTCCCATCTTATGAAGAGATAATGGAGGCTTATGCTAAAGAATTCGCAACTTATGTGCTTCCTAAAGGTGATACTATATTTGGCTTTTGGATGCAGACATTGGCTGATCTGGAATTTTTAGATTTAGAATTACAAGGTTTAACTGATGAATATACTATTGACCCAGTAAATAGAGTAGTTAATTTTAAAGGAGATGAAGATTTTATAAGATTAAGGATAGCCCATCTGGAAAGAGTAAAAGGAAAAACTACACTCTACACCGATTTGGTGGACAGATTTGGCGATACCAATGCCTACGCTTTCCATAATCTATATCCATATAAAGGTAAATTTTATCCAAGAGTTGTAAGAACTTTAATAAATACCTTTAAGTTAAAGCAGGATTCACTTCTTCTTGACCCTTTTAATGGTTCTGGAACTGCTACTCATGAAGCTTCTCTTATGGGAATTAAAAGTGTTGGTGTAGATGTTACTCCGATGGGAATTGTTTTATCCGAATTAAAAAATGATTTACTTTTTATTTACTTTTTATTGATGAACAGAAACTCCAATTTAGACCGCACGAACTACAAGATATTTTAGAGGCAATAGAAAATAAAAAGTGGCAATATGATGACCTTATGATACACAAATTAATGTTAGCAGTATATTTTGATACAGTAGATGCCTTCGTACGAACCTCAAGATACAACAGAAAAGGAAAGGTAGACCTTTTTATTGAAAAGCTAAACTACATAACAGATTGCTATAGAAGGACTATGGAAATTAAGGGAAAATATGGTCTTAAATTTGAAAAAGCCTGCATAATAGAAGGAGACATACTTGAACTAAAAAATATGAATGAAATGCAAGAAAAGTTTGATGCCTGTATTACAAGTCCACCTTATTATTTTTCAATAGACTATGTTGGAAAAGACAAAATTGCTTATGATTATCTTGGTGCAGATATGAAAAAGATTGAATCCAAATATTTAGGAATGAAAAATAGCGGTTATCCAAAAGGTAATTATAGCGGATTACCTCCAATGGTCGCTATGTACTATGAGGATTTAAAAGAATCAATTAAAAACATTTATTGGGCATTAAAACCCGGTGGCAAACTGGCAATTATAATTGGAGATAGCACCGTGAATGGCAAAAAAATCCCGACAACTATGACTGCAAATATTAGGTGCTCGCAATAGAGCAATAAGGGGGGAAAGTGTAATAATCTGTGAGAAGGGGAAATAACCATGATTATAAAAAGAATTCTTCTCTGTGTAAAAGCGAAGGGGAAATTAGACCTTGGACGGATATTACTCTATGAACCATATAAAAATATATTGGTGAACTTTAAGGAGTTATGTATTGATGTTAATGCTAAGGATTTTGACTCTGTAGCCAAAGTTTACGATGGATTATTGAGTGTTCCATCTGAAATTAGAGAATATTATGAGGCTTTATTAGGTGTTACTTCTTATTATCAACACAGTCAGAGGGGTAGAGGGAAGTATATTGAAAAGAAAATAGCATCGTCTTTTGAAACTTGTTCTCTTGACATAGAACTTAGTAAACTTCCATTTTGGTTGGAATATCCATTGGTTCATAAAAAGAAAGGAATCTTTACTCAGCAAGGATTGTCATCAAACGAAAAGAAGATTTTAAGAACAATTGAATGGGACTGGTTAGGTGATAGGGATGTAAGTACTGACTTGCATTTTTAAGGTAAGGGAAAAATAATAATCTTAAATCTACCTGCACAGGTCGCTATTTTTCAGGAGGATTAAGCATGGGACAGAGGAAAAAACTTGAAAAGATAAAAAGAATTTTCAAAACTAAACAAAAACATTTTAGTTAAAAAATTAACTTTAATCCTGTTCATCTGCGGAAATCTGCGTCCCATTTTATATTTTTAGGAGAAAATTATGCCAAAATTGAAATCAGTTTCAGAATTAAACGCATATCGAGAATCTATCATTAAAACTAAAGACCCGAACAAAATTTGTATCACTATTTGCGGTGGCACAGGATGTATTGCCTTTGGAGCAGAAGGGGTCATTAGTGCATTTAAAGAAGAAATTAAGAATCAAGGATTGGAAGATAAGGTAGATGTAATCAGGACTGGTTGCCCTGGCTTTTGTGAAAGAGGTCCTATTGTTGTTATTCTACCACAACGGATTTTATATCAACGGGTAGCTATTGAAGATGTATCTGAGATAGTCTCTTCTACGATTATAAAAGGTGAGATTATCGAGCGACTTTTGTATGAAGAGCTGTTAACAGGGCATAAGATTATTTATGAACAAGAAATTCCTTTTTATAAAAAGCAGAAAAGGATACTTTTAAGTAATAGTGGCTTAATTGATCCCATGCAGATTGACCATTATATTGAGCGAGGTGGTTATTCTGCCTTAAGCAAAATTCTTACTTCTATGACTCCTGATGAGGTTATTGAGGAAGTTAAGAAGTCAGGTTTGCGCGGTAGAGGTGGGGGAGGTTTTCCTACTGGATTGAAATGGAGTTTCTGCCGAAAAGCAGAAGGTGAACCCAAGTATCTCATCTGTAATGCGGATGAAGGAGACCCGGGGGCTTTTATGGATAGGGTACTCCTTGAGGGAAATCCACATCTTGTTCTCGAAGGAATGCTGATTGCTGCCTATGCCATTGGGTCAACAGAAGGATATGTCTATGTGCGGGTAGAATATCCTTTAGCCAGCAAGAATATCCGCCTTGCCTGTGAGCAGGCAAAAGAATCAGGATTATTAGGAGATAATATTTTAGGCACGGATTTTAGTTTCCATTTGAAGATTAAAGAAGGGGCAGGAGCTTTTGTTTGTGGGGAGGAGACGGCGTTGATTGCCTCGATTGAAGGCAAACGCGGGATGCCAAAACCAAGACCGCCATTCCCGGCTCAATCTGGACTTGGGGGTAAACCAAGTAATATCAATAATGTGGAAACATTTGCTAATATTCCTCAGATTATTTTAAATGGTGGTGAAAACTATGCCCAAATCGGCACTGAGAAGTCTAAAGGTACAAAGATATTTGCATTAGCCGGTAAGATAAATAACACTGGCCTGGTAGAGGTACCAATGGGAACTACCTTGCGAGAGGTGATTTTTGATATTGGCGGTGGTATCCCTAAAGGTAGAAAATTTAAGGCAGTGCAATTAGGTGGACCTTCAGGTGGTTGTTTGACATCAAAAGAATTAGATTTACCGATAGATTATGATACATTAGTTGCGGCTGGTGCAATGATGGGTTCTGGCGGCATGATTGTTATGGATGAAACTAATTGTATGGTAGAGATTGCTCGATTCTTCTTAGAATTTGTTCAGAGTGAATCTTGTGGCAAATGCACCCCCTGCCGCATTGGCACTAAAAGAATGTTGGAGATAGTTACTCGAATTACTAGGGGAGAAGGCAAAGAAGAAGATATAGATACCTTGATAAAAATGGCTAAAACGATAAAGGATTCTTCTCTTTGTGGATTAGGGCAAACCGCTCCTAATCCGGTGCTTTCTACGATTGAACATTTTCGGGATGAATATGAAATACATATCAAAGAAAAGCGATGTCCTGCCCATGTTTGTGAAGGACTTTATACCGCTCCCTGCACAGATACCTGTCCTGCCGGCATTAAGGTGCATAGTTATGTCGCTTTAATCGCCCAGGAAAGATTTGAGGAGGCATTACAACTGATTAAAGAAAATAATCCTTTCCCTTCGATTTGTGGTCGAGTTTGTCATCACCCCTGTGAGACTAAATGCAGACGAATAGAGATTGATGAAGCATTAGCCCTTAGAGCCCTAAAACGATTTGTTGCTGACCACGAAATAGAATTGGAAAAGGGAAAACATAGACCAAAATTAGAATTTCATCGAGCAGAAAGAGTAGCGATTATTGGAGCAGGACCAGCAGGATTAACCTGTGCCTATTATCTGGCAAGACGAGGTTACCAGATAACTATATTTGAGGCATTAGAAACACCAGGTGGTATGCTGGCAGTTGGTATCCCCGATTACCGATTACCCAGGAGAATACTTAAGATAGAAATAGCTGATGTTACTGCCTTAGGGGTAGAAATAAAAACAGAAACAAAAGTCGGTAAGGATGTGGAGTTTTCTGACCTTTTGAGAGATTACAACGCTATTTTTGTAGCTGTAGGAGCACATATCAGTAAAAAAATGGGAGTTGAAGGAGAAGAGACAAAAAAGGTAATACCAGCTCTTGATTTTTTGCGTGATGTTAATCTTGGCAATCCAGTTGAATTAGGCGAAAAGATAGCCGTCATCGGCGGTGGTAATGCGGCGATTGATGCGGCAAGGGTTGCCATTAGACTTGGAGTTAGGGATGTAACTGTTCTTTACCGTCGCTCAAGAGAAGAGATGCCGGCTATTCCACAGGAAATTGAAGATGCGCAAGAGGAAGGGATTAAAATAGAGATTTTGACTGCCCCAAAACGCATTATCTCTGAAAATGGTAAGGTCAAAGGTATTGAATGTTTCAGAATGAAATTAAGTGAGTTTTTTGATAAAAGTGGCAGAAGAATACCTGAACCAATCAAAGACTCAGAATTCGTTGTGGAGGTAGATATGGTTATTTCAGCCATCGGTCAGGAGGTTAATGTTGATTTTCTGACAGATAAGGTAGAACTGACTAAATGGGGAACGATAAAGGTAGATAAGGAAACGCAAGCCACTACTATGAGAGGCGTTTTTGCTGGCGGTGATGCGACTACGGGCGCAAATACGGTCATTGAGGCCATTGCTGCTGGTAAAAGAGCCGCAATCTCTATTGATAAATACCTCAATAATGGTAAGGAAAGTCCAGAAGTAATTGGCGTAAAAAGACATCCCTTAGATGAAGATGAAGGGGCAATGTTAAGAAGAAGACATCTTATGCCAACTTTAGAAAAGGAAAAAAGGATTAGGGGATTTGAAGAGGTAGAATTAGGATTTACGCGTAAGATGGCGGTCAATGAGGCTAAAAGATGCCTGAAATGCCACGAAAAGGAGTAAAACAAAGATAAGGATGGTGATAGAATAATGCGATTTAAAGCCATTGAGCAATTGACGGAGCAAGAACAGATGCAAGAAATCTTATGAGTATCTTCGTAGTGCAAAGGATGAGATATTTAATGAAGATAATACATCAATAAGTGCGAAAATATTAGCATGGGATTTGAGGACATCAGAGCAACATATTAATGAATTATGTGGAAAAATATTACAAGATACCCTCACTTCGTGAGGGAAGGGTTCAAGGTTTCAAGGAGTCAAGGGTTCGAGGGTATTTATTATTATTATAAAAACAGATTTTTTAACCTTATTCTTCACTTGAACCCTCGAAACCTTGACTCCTCGAACCCTTTGTTGATTAGCAGTAAAAAGCTCCTGTTTATTGTAAAATTCTATCTTCTAAAATTTTTGAAATTCCGATGCTT
>JBFMDD010000245.1:0-11223 GCA_040754115.1 bacterium | reverse complement strand
ATAGGAGGAGACCAATGTCAAGTATTTTTGTTAAAAAATTTGCAGATTTTTTAATGAGTTAAGTATTTATATATCAAGTGGTTAAAGGTATAGAGAAAAGGTCACTTGCCGATTTAAGGATAATATGCTTCCCAGAATTAAGTTTTGCAGAAGATTTCGTTAGCGAGATAAAAAAATATAATGGTATAATAACAATCGGTGGTAGTTTTTATAAAGACAATTTCAATATATGCCCGGTGATTATAAATGGGGAATACCATCCAGTTTATAAGATTAATCCTTCGTATCTTGAACAAGAAGTAGAACCTGGTAAAGGAATGAAATCTGGTAAGGATATTAAAATATTTATGACCAAAGACAAAAAATTCAAATTCGGTGTGTTGGTTTGTTTAGATTATTTAGTAGAAAGATTCCGGCTTTACCAACATCAAAGTAATGGGAAGGGTGTAAATTTTATTTTTAACCCATCATATAATCGAGACACTGAGAGATTCCAAAAAACCGCAGACACGGATTGCCTGAACTATCATGTTGATATAATACAAACAAATGCGAAAGAATATGGTGGGACATGTATCATTGGTGTAGAAGATAGAGACTTCATCAGGAGACGATTAGTTGAGGGAGGTTACAGACGAGATGATGGCATTACATACAAACTTTGTGAGGCGAAGGGGGAGATGACGATAATTGCCGAACTTAATCTAAATGGCGTGGAGAGGCCAAAAAGTTTAGGAGCTACACCAAGAATAAAGATAATAGGACGGTACATATATGATAAAGCAGACTGGCAATACCTCTAACCGCCGAGCAAAACGCTTCGCCACTATCGTGACTCGCCCTTCGGGTCGCCTAACACAGCATATACGGCTCGCTTCGCTCACCCAAATTTCGGCTTTGCCGAAACTTCGTATATGCTGGGAACGTTATACGTAATTTCAGGCTCTAAAGGGAGAAAAAAATGTCTAAAGTAACAACCATTATTTTGACAGGGGGAGTGGCTACAAGGATGCGGCCATTCTCAGTAGATAAATCAAAATCTATAATTCCCTTTATGGGAAAGCCTCTCTTATTCCACTTAATTAAAGCACTCAAATTGTATGAATTTTCAGATATAATATTTACTTCGTCTGGAAAGGAAGGAGATATCAAAGAGTATTTCTCCGAGGGGAAAAAGTTTGGTGTTAATATTAAATATTACAATGGCGAAAAATACTATGGAACTGCCGGAACCATAAAATATTTAATAGAGGAAATAAAAGATGAAATCTCTAATACTTTTATGGTAATTTATGGTGATAGTTTACTCAAGGTAGATTATAAAAAGATGTTACAATTCCATATAGATAAGGAATCATGGTGCACTATTTTATATCATCATCCAAACTTTGAATCTTTTTTGTATGAATATCATGATAAGGATAAGGGTTTCAAAGACCGTGGGAAAAGAACTAATTATGGAGTTATGGATATAGATTCAAACAATCGAATGACTAAGGCGATGGAAAAACCATTAATTACGGAAATAAAAAATGATTTTGCTAATCCTGTAGCTAATGCTGCTGTTTATCTTCTTGAAAAGGAAATATTAAAGTTTATTCCCACTAATCGCCTCTTTGATTTTCCGCGAGATTTATTTCCATTATTGATAGAAGAAGGAGTACCATGCTTCGGATTTGATATTGAAGAAGGTTATAGAGTAGACATAGGAACTATTCCTAACTATTATAATGCACACTTTGCAATCCTGGAGAAAAAAATTGATTTTGACTTCGACTTTCCTCTCTTGCAAGAAGGAATTTGGATTGGTAAAGACTCAATAATTGGCTCTATAAACGGTTTAAAGAAACCAGTATTAATTTGTGAAAATAGCAGAATTTGTTTAAATACTACTATAGAGTCTTCAATTATTGGAAACAATGTATTTATTGGTGAAGATTCTTTTGTAAGAAAATCTATTATTTTAGATAATGTCCGTATAGGAAATAGAGTAAAAATTTCTTATAGCATCATTGGAGGAAACTCTTTTATTGGAGATAGAGTTTCTCTTCCACCAAATACAATTTTAGGTAATTATTGTCATTTAGGAGGCTCTCAACTCATTATGAAAGAGTCAGATTTTGAGGAACTTATCAGGAGGTAAGTGATGGATTTCATAAAAGGTATTGGAATCGGTATTATCTCAGCTCTAATAGTAAGTTTAATAACTATTATCGTGTCTCCAATAGGAAGAAAGTTAAAAGAATTTTGGAAGTATTACATTGAATTAAAAAAGATGGGGCTAAACCGATTCTTAAGTCTTGAGCAATTTACTCTACTTGGAATCTTTGAAAAAATGATTGATGAAGGAAAAGGAGGCGATGAGAAATAATCATTATTGGGAGGACTCTTCGATGGTTAATTGAAAAGAGAAGAGACAAAGTGATGGAAGGATTAAAAAAGGGATTAAATTTTAAGGTTTTGATATTGAACCCCCAGAAAGTCGAATATAGCATCATTGATTTAAGACCATTACAACTAAAAATAGCTAACACAATCGATCATGATCTGAGAGTTTCAGTACCTTGTTTTATCTCTATTTGCGATGAGGCAAAAGATAAAAAATATAGTGGTTCATTTGAAGTTAAAATATGTGATTTTGTTATCTTTAACAGTATTACTTCTTTTACTCAAGAAAGGAAGAGGAGGATTATTCTTGATTTTAGCTTTAGCGAAATTTACTCAGATAAATATCAACAATATTACGAATGTGACCCTAATGATAACGGTCACTTTTGCAATAAACTTTATAATTTTTATAAAGGTTTTTATGAACAGAGCGATTTTTATATTCGGTATTACCAAGAGAAAATATCTCGCAGTGAAAATTTTGTTAAAAGTTTTATTGAAGAGGATGTTGATATTTTAACTCAAAAATATTTAGAATCAGAAGAAATCCGCAATAATGAGTCCAAAAATTTCTTATTTATAATTCCACAGGTGTTTGACTCTATAAAAAATACTCAATCACTTCCCTCCCCTCTATCCGTTCAACTAGAGTTGACTAATAAATGCAATACAAATTGCTTACATTGTAAAAGATACACATGGCCAAATGGTGATGAGATGTCAACTGACCAGATAAAAAGTATTCTTGATGAATTGGAGAGATTAAGAGTCCAATCTGTAACCTTGTCGGGAGGAGAACCTACCCTTAAACAAGATTTTATAGATATATTGAGGTATGCAAATAGTAAGAGATTAAATCTTGGTGTTCTAACTAATGGTTTAGAAATTAATGATGCACTGGCAAAGGCACTTATAAAATATTCAGATTGGGTAAGAATCTCCTTAGATGGAAGTAATCTTGAAACATATCAAAAAATCCGAGGGGAGAGTAGGGGATTTGAAAAAGTAATAGAATCAATCAATAATTTAGAAAGAGCCAAAAGAGAGAATAAAACAAATTGTAAAATCGGAATCTGTTACTCCATTCAAAAATTAAACATAGATGATGTGCCTAAAATGATTGAATTTGTTGAAAGATTAAATCTCTCAAATAAAGAAAAAGTTTTAACCTTTAAATTTGTCCATGGAAGAAATGGCTTTTTACATAATGTCGTACAACTTAATGAATTTTATAATAATACTTTATCAAGCGATAATCCCATCTGGAATAGGATGACTAATATACAGTATCTAAGGAAATTTATAGATTCCTATTCAAAGGTGGAAGATATTGCAAATGGTTTACCTCTAAATTCTTACTATCAGAGTAACAATATAAGATGTTTTACGCCTTATCTATTTTCTCTTATTGATGCATTTGGTGATGTTTATCCATGTTGTTTTCTTTATTATGATAATGATACCTATGATGAGTTTAAAAATATGAGGGAAAGATATAGATTAGGTAGAGTTTCAGAAATCGAACCTTTTGGTAAAATATGGTCAGGTAATAGATACAGGGATCTAAGAAACAATTTAAAAATCATTAATGTTGGTCAGTTCCCAGAATGTAGAGAATGTCTTAGACATTATTTCCACAACACTTTTTTAACTGAATTATTTGATAAATATGAATCTTATATACAAATAGGTGATGAGGGGAAAAATCTTTTTAAAGAAGTATTGAAAAAATATCCTCTGCAAAAAGTGTGGTTATGAGTTTAAATAGGATAAAAATATATTTAATAGAGCCTGAAACTACGCCTAACACAGGGTTTATGATTTCACTTCGTTTCGCCCAACTCGGCTTCGCCGAGTTCGTAAACCCTGAGAACGTTATACGCAATCGGCTTCAGAAAACTGTATTATGGAAGAAACTACTACCGAGAAATTTGAATCAAACAGACTAAAAATAGCACTGATGCTCCAGAGCTATGACCCCTGGAACAAGGGTTTTGCTGGCTTTTTGATAAAACGATTTTGGAAATCATGTTTGAAATGGGGAGAAACACAATATGATGTCAGATTTGATGTCACAGTTCTATTTGAGGACGACATCATCTCAGGTGGATTGGAGAGTGAAGGATTTGACGTTCTTATTGGGCCTGGTGGGTCTGGAACATGGTATGCTAAAAAGGAATTTCGGGAAAGAATCCATGCCTATATCTTGAACGGAGGGAATTATCTCGGCATCTGTGGAGATGGTGCCTTTGGGACATTGGGATTTGTGAACTTATCTCCCAGATTGGAGAAGGTTTTTGTAAATAAAGTAGCAAAAGCTCCATATTTAGAGCCATTCTTGGGTGTAGTGAATGTTTATACTGACTTAAGTCCTATGGAGCGGATTAGCGATTGGAAGATAAGAACCTCACTTTTTAGAATTTTTTTCTCTCCTGTTAACTTCTACTTCTCTGTGATAGGAACATCAACGCTTAAGAGATATGCAAAACAAACTCTAAAGGTAAATTGGGCATTTATGATGGCTGTGCCAGGTGACAAAGAAAATATGCCACCTATAAACATTGATATTGTCTATGCTGATGACTGGATATTTCCAAAAGGCAGTTTAAGAGGGAAAGCGGCCCAAATATCGACCACTTATGGAAAAGGTAGAATAATACTAAGCGGGTTACATGCAGAATTCAGAAAAAGAAACTACGATATTGTATTAAGAAATATCCTCTGGTTGGCAAATCGAGAGGAAAAAGTATCCCCTTCGCCGACTGCGTATAACAACGGATAAAAGGGAAATTAAAGATTTCCCCAAATTGCCTTCGGCAACTTCTTTTACCCGCATTCCGTTATCTGCCATTGTGGGTATAATAACGAAAAGGAGGGAGGATAGTATGGAAAAGTTATCTAAAGGTTTTTACTTGGGGTCAATTATAGGCGGCAAATGTTTAATTAGTATCATAGATATTATCATATTTACTGTAGCGGCTATCAATATGGAGGAAGTGGATATTAGTCCATTTTGCTCAATGCTGTTAGTTTACGTGCTAATCGTAAATTTAGTATTATGTGGTACAAGGCATGGGCATCTATTCAGGATGGCTTCGCACGAACTACGCCCGGTAAGGCTGTTGGTTTCCTGTTTATCCCTTTTTATAATTTCTATTGGATATTTCAAGTCATCTGGGGATTTGCCAAAGATTATAACTCCTATATTGACCGACATGGAGTTTCGGCATCCAAGCTTCCTGAGGGATTGTTCCTTTCCTCCTGCATTCTAAGTGTTTTAGGTATTGTTTTAGGTATTTTAGGAAGGTTTCCATGGTTCGCTTTAGGCATCATCGTACACATCATCGTAGACATCATCGAAATTATAATACTAATAAAAACCTGTGACGCGGTCAACAGCTTACAATGATTCCTAAAAGTTAAAATCATGATAAGAGAGACGCTATTCTCACCCTTAAACCATCAGCAAAGAAATTTATAGTGATGTGACAACGGCAGATAACACGGCATATACGCTGCGCACCTTCGGTGCTTGCCCTTCGGGACATCCCGACTTCGTCGGGACGTCGCATATGCCGAGAACGTTAGGCGACATCGGGAATAACTTTATGGAGATAGCAAAATGTTATTTTGTATAGGAGCAGGAATCTTGGCAGTCTTGGTGGTATATTGTTTGTTAGGAGTAAAAAAAGCTTACGGTAAGGGTGAAACATTGCCTCCCCATCTTTCTATTACTATATGGATTTTGGGGATAGTTCATTGGCTACTTGTGATTTTAGCATCATTCTATTCTCTTTGGGCATTACCATTTAACAGGCTGGCTGGATTAATTACTGGTTCGATTACAGGGGTAATTGGGCTTGCTATAATGATAGCCGGAATGATTGAGTTTCATTCTTTTCGCAAAATGTCAGGTTTGGAGGCTTCAAAGCTAATAACTGCTGGGATATATAGATGGAGCAGGAATCCGCAGTATGGTGGTTCATTCATTTTGCTTTTTGGCATATCGCTTATCGGCCGCTCAATACTTGCTTTTTTATTTGTGATACTGGCTATTATCGTCCATCATTTATATCTTATTTTGCTGGAAGAACCTTACTTAGAACGTATATTTGAAGAAGAATATCGCTTGTACAAATTAAGGACTCCAAGATATATTGGAATACCAAAAGAAGAAATAAAATGACCCCGACGTCGCCTAACAGCGTGTTTGCGGTTCGCTATTGCTGACCCAAATGCCTTCGGCACTCCGCAAACACGCAAAACGTTAGATGAAATTGCGGTAAAAAAGATATGGTGGAGATTAGATAATGAAATCTATACGTCTTTCTGGACATGCTCGTTCACAATTGCCTTTTCGAGGAGTAACAGAAGAAGAAATTAAGGAAACAATACGGTCTGAACCCTGGTCACCAACCGAATTAGGACGGCTGGAATGTCGTAAGGATTTTCCTTTTGGTAAAGAGTGGAATAAAAAAGTGTATGCAACAAAACAAGTGCGTCCAATTTTTGTGGAAGAAACAACCGAGATTGTAGTTGTTACAGTGTATAGCTACTATTTTTGAAAGGAGGCAAAGCTATGAAAATCACTTATGACCCAGAAGTAGACGCTCTCTATATTCGTTTCCATGAGACTACAGTTACAACCCAACATCTTGCAGAGGGATTGGCTGCGGATTACGACACTGATGGACATTTGGCAGGGATTGAAATATTGGATGTAGTCAAACGCCTGGGAGATAAAGATGTCTTTAAACAAGTGGTCTTAGAAGATATTGCTTTAGCTCATCATTAATTAACCGTTTCAATGTGACTGAAGAAGAATTTCGCAACTTCATCTAACAGCAGGTTTACGACGCTATCGCTAAATTTTTGGCTGGTCTTAAGTAGTGCGTTGAAAGGGGATTGATTCTTTGAACGTTTGGTTGGAATCCAAAAGTTTATTAACACTAACCAGCCAAAAACTTCGTAAACCTGCGAATCGTTATGTGCAATATTACTCGCCGCCGAGCTTTTAGAAAACAAGATTTATAAATATCAAAGATTATCATTATGAGAAAGATTGAAATGAATACAAAAATAAAAATCTTTGTTGGAATTTTAGTTATTGGAGTTATTTTGATCAGTGGATGGTTTATCTTCTATATTCAAGAGACACAAGAGACAAAAGAACTTTGTACAGCAATAAATTTAGTGAATTGCGATGGAAAGAGGGTAAAAATTGTTGGCATTTTTGATGGTACAAAGGGTTGTATGGGTATAATAGATGTAGATATTAAAGAGAGACATAGGGAATTTGGCACTTCTGCAAACCTTCCTCCTCATGGGACGGAGTCAGTCTTGTTGCCAGAATTTGCTAATAAATGCGAAGAAGCCTTAAAATATCTAGGAAAGAGGGTTGAGGTTATTGGGATTATCCATAAACCAGTTCCATATGACCCTACTCTAGTGTATCAGTATTTTGGAGGAATGTGGCTAAAGCCAATCGAATCTATTTGTATCCTCCAGGAAGTAACCGTCAAGACAAATAAAAGAAAATATAAGCAAGGAGAAGCTGTAAAGATTACAGTATCTAATGGTTTTTCGGAGAGGATATGGATTCCTCCTACAGATACTTTGGATTTTTATCTTAATTTAGCAGATATACAAGAGTTGAATATCGTTGATTTGTCTTTATCAAAAGAGTTAAAACCCGGAGAAAGACACGAGTATATTTGGGATCAAAAGATAACAGATAAATTAGCACCAGAAAAAGGGACCAAGAACCAAGCGAGCGCAGATGTTTATAGAATCAACTTTCGTTATTCTTTAGATGCAAGATATACTAAAACAAAAATAACATCTTCAAATAATTTTATAATCAAAGAAAAATGAAAATAGGCTCGGCGGCTGCGTCATACTGTGCCTCCTTTCAGTCGGCAGTTTTTCTTGCAGAAAAACCACATAACACGGCTTATGCGGAAAATTCTTGCAGAATTTTCCCAAATGCTCACTACGTTCGCACTTCGCATAAGCCGATACGTTGTGCGAAATTGCCTAATATTGGAGGTGAACTTATGAGCTTCTTAAACAGACTCTTGGGGAAGGATCTCCAAAAGCTTTACGATGATGCAAAGAAATTGATTGATGAAAACAAATTTACGGATGCGGTGGAGAAGCTTAAGCGTGCAGAGGAACTCGCTCCTGATTCAGCTGCAATTTCTTGGTCATTAGCGTTCTGCTATTCCAGAATTTCACCATCCAGCGACACTGACGAAGCGTACTATGCCAGTGCAAAGAGAGTGGCTGACGCGTTCTCAAGAGCCATCGAATTGGCAAAGAAGTTTGGCGGGTTGAACGATAAGCAGCTTGGAATAGCCTATTTCGTTGTTGGTGCCTTCTATCAATCGGTGAAGCAATACGACAAGTCCGTACCCTATCTTGAGAATGCTATATCGAATGACCCAGAACATATTGAGGCCCGATTATTTCTTTCAAGCTCCTATTTCTTTCAGGGCCGCGTTGAGGAAGCAGAAAGAGCAGATATGGGAGCTCTTGAGCGTGAGCCCGAGAACCCAAAGGTTATCAAGCACTGGAAGGAACTCAGAAAGCAGATCGGCAAGGACATCTTGGATTTGCCCGAACACGAGCGAAGGAGAATATTCCTTGAGTATAGGGAGACGAAAAATAACGCATTTTTGCTGGAACCGAACCTACTGCGTGATTTTCGTGTGGCTCTAGCCTAAATTCCGCATTTTAAAATAAAATGCTTTATTCTCAGGGACTTAGAACTCATTTTCAGTCACTACACCTTTGCAGGAATACCTCGTGGTGTATCTTCCTTAATTATTCCTAATTTATGGTATATCTCATAATGTTCTTCCTCCATCTTTGAAGGCTTCCGAATATTATAAGTCTCTCCATTTGTAGCAGGAATTACTATTAAGCAAGTCTGATGTGTACTCAATGCCTTTCTTATTGTTTCCCACTCTCTATGATCACCGCATTCCTTCAGCCTCTGTTCTATGGCTGTCATTATATGAAGAGCCAATATACCCTGAAAGATATGGGTCTCTGAACGATCATCTCGATGATGTCTATTAGGATGTGTCTTAATAGGACCTTTTAAATCCTTAAACACATTTTCAATCCTGGAAAGTAAATTGTAAGTCCTAAATATCTCTTCCTCATCAATATCTATCTTATTCGTCCTCAATAGATAGACCCCATCCATTTCTTGGACCTTCCTTAGTCCTTCATCATCCTTGCTCCAGGATAATTCCTGATAGTCTTCTTTCTCCTCTATGCTTACCTTATAATATCTGCTTACCCTTAGATAACGTTCTCTTAGCCGACCAACTGCCTGCCAAATCTTATCCTTATCTTTCAACCTCCCTGTTTCAATTCGCTTCGATATCCCCTTTATATCCTCTTCCATCTCCTTCTCCTGCCGCTTTCGAATAGCTCGATCCTTTTCTTCCCTCCCTTCACTAAAGACCAAGCTTATCAACTCTTCCTTTCCCTCCACCTTTAGAAGCTTTACCTTTACTTTGGGGTCCCTTTTGCCAGCTACTTTGCCTGTTAGTGGTATCTCCTTCCAGCAAAACTTCTCTATTTCTTCTTCCTCTTCTTGGCTTATCTCCCAATATCTTGATGCCATTATCCATTTATATCCCTTATCTTGTTGTTGAGACCTTAAAAACTCTATGTTCTTCTTCGTCCCAATACCTCTATCAAATACTAATGTCCTCCCTTTTATGTCTACTCGTTTATTAATCTTCTTTAGCATCCAAGGAAAGGTTGGAGAATCCACGGCATTTCCTTCAAATATCTCTGTGGCTATTGGAAATCCTTCTTTACCTATGGCTGCACCTAATACTAATTGTTTACAATCAGCTCGCTTATCCCTTGAATAACCTCTCTTGGCCTTCCTGTTCTTCTTACAAGTACCCTCAAAGTAAAATGAGGTAAAGTCTATAAGCACCACGCTACCTTCCAGATTAAATAGATTCATCTCCTGCTGATACAATGCCTTCTCTATCCCCTCCCTCCTCGGATAAAGCTTGTCTAATAACCTATATAATTTGTCATCATTAAGTCTTGACTGAGGATATCCAGCAAGCTCGCAAATCGCTGTCCTATCTGCCCAGTTTGGGGTATCAAGATCACTCGTTGGTGAGATTAGGCGATTGGCAACAGTAATTAAGGTGAGCTTAACTGCATCTTTTGATAGACCTACACCTTCTAAGATATTATCAAAATTCAAAAGGTCCCAGAAAAAAGATACCACAAATGAAGGTCCAAATTCTCTATGTTCTGTTGTCTCAATATCCTGTGGATTAACTATTATCTTCTTAGGTATATCTTTTTCTTCTTTCTTTCTATCCTCAAATCTCCGTTTTTTTCTGATTTTTTCAACAATCTCCAAGACCTCTTTATTAGTTTTATCAAATAGATTCAGTTGTCCTGCTAAGCTCTCCTCGACCTTCATTGCCAGCTTTAACCACTCTTTAGCTGGTCTTGGTTTCATATCTCCCAAAGAGACTACTGGTCTGTGCCTGGGTCCATTGGGAGTTCTAACCGAGTCAACAAGCAGATACTGACGATATACTTTACCTTTAACCCTTTTAATATTCTTCTTGACAAACATCAGGACTACTCCTAATCAAACTTTTGAGTACTATTATAACATAATTAAGCCAGTTTGTCAAGACTTACGGTAACTTCACCTTCAATTCAGACATAAAAAAGAAGATATAAAGGGTGATATAAAAAAAGATTATTATTTTGGATAAGAAAGATAGGATTGATAAAAATGAGATATGCCACTTTCTCTAATGGTGAGATTGTAGGATA
>JBFMDD010000244.1:0-5801 GCA_040754115.1 bacterium | reverse complement strand
TATCCTGAAATAATTCTTTGTCAATAATATTTTCATTTTTCCCTCTTTTTCATAAATTATCATTGGTTTTATACCTGAATTATCAAAAATTGCTAAATAATCTAAAAGTGGGAAATAAATATGGTAAGCGTTCAGGTGTCAGCTTTCAGCCATCAGCTTTTAAGAGGGCTACCGCCTTCTAATGCAGGAGAATAAGCAAAATCGTAAAACCTGCTACTGCCCTAATTTTCCTACTGGTAGCTGACTGCTGACACCTGATAGCTGAACGCTTACAATTATCATTACCTAATTAAACATTTTCCCATTGGGCATACTTACCACGGCCAAGACATTTCACCTTGCCATTTGTTTTTAATTGTTTCAATATATGCCGAATCATATCTATACTTACTCCTGGACATTGCCTTTGAATATCGGCAATAGTGAATGGTAAATTTAATTTTTTGTTCTAATTCTCTTTCCGAATACCGATAATCTTCAGGAATACCTAAAAATTCCAGAACATACGGGTCTTTTACCATATCTTCAGGTTTTGCTATCTGCTGCCCCTTGGAAGCAAGTTTAAGTAATCCCTTTTTATCTTTACTTAACGCCAATCGTTCATACAACATAGAGTTTATCTGTCGTTCTAATTCCCGGGTACTCCAGTGATTTGTAACACATTCTTTTTCATAAAAAAACCTTGCAAGATTATCTTCAACTGAAAGAAGAAGCACAATATGTGTCCATGACAAAATGGCAGGCACTGCCTGCCATTTTGGATAGGCAAGATAAAAATTACGCATATTTAGAACATTTCGTCTTGAGAATCCTTTACCGTAGCGAGATTTTAAGTCTTTAGATAATCTGTCCAGAAGATGAGAACCATAAACTGCTTTTTCACGATTCTCTTGCTCATAGACAACAATATGTTGTCCAATCTCCCAATAAGTTTTAGTCAATATAGTATTTATTTGTTGATATGCCTTTTGCCGTGCTTCGTTTAGAAGACAACCTATTGAATCTAAAAGGTTTTGATAAGGTTTTGTTATGTCTATGTTTTTCATAATTTTATTTTACTCCTTCTATACAATGAACACTCTCGGATAAAATTGGGCGTTGATTTTATTAGCCTTCCAAACAGACAATTTTCTTTTCACCCCCACCGAAGGAACAACAAGGAACAAGGATCAAGGTGCAAGGAACAAGATTACTCTACTCTGCTCCTCGATCCTTGAACCTCGAACCTTATTTTTACTGTTTATTTAGATATCCTTTCCTAAAAGCTATATAAAGATGATGCTTGGTTTCACGTATTTCTGATAACGCTCGATTTATTCCTTCTAAATAGATATTTATGTGCTTATTACTCCATCCTTCAGCAAGATTTGCTGGGCTTGAGTTTGATGACCGAGGTATCTGCGACCCTAACTCGTAAAGTTCGTGTTTTGGAAATGTATAAGTGAACTCACATATCTCCAGATGCAATTCACACAACTTTTGGTATACCTCTAAATCCTCATAACTCCTTATCTTTCTCTTTTCCATTTACCTTAATCCTTGAATCTTGATCCTTGATCCTTTTTATCCGAGAGGCTTCACAATTAACTGTTATCTTTTCTAAAACCAATTTTAAGTTTTGGCTTTTCTGGTAGAGTCAGTAGTTCTTTCAAAATTTCAAATATGCGTTTAATTTGCTGGTCATGTTCTTGAATCTTCCATAGTATGTCCTTATGAGTTGCTAATACTTGTCTTAACTTTACAAAGGCACGCATTATTTCAATATTAATCTGAATTGCTCTTTTACTCCTCAGCACACTTGATAACATTGCTACACCCTCTTGAGTAAAGGTATACGGTCTATATCTTAATCCCATTTTGTCGCTGGAATTGGAGGTCACAAACTGTGACCTCCAATTTTCAAATTCCTCTTTAGTTAATTGAAACATAAAATCTTCTGGAAACCGTTCAATATTTCTATTTACTGCCTGCTTGAGAACCTTTGTTGCTACTCCATAAAGTTTTGATAAGTCCCTGTCAAGCATTACTTTTTGGTCTCTGATTAAAAGTATTTTATTTTCTATAATTTCTTGAGGTATTAATGACTTTGTTTTATCTTTCATTTATTGTCTCCTTCAACAATTTTTATCTCATCTTCAGTTAAGCCGTAAAGTTTATAAACCATCTGGTCAATCTGATGTTCGTATTCTTTGACTTTTGCCTGCTTAGTAGAAGCAGTATGATTTGGTTCATTCTTACCCACCAGAAATGAATATCTTTTGGCTGTGGTAAACTCCTCTTCGCCTTTTGGTCTGCCGGTCTTGGTCTGGGTAAGTTTGTATTCCATTTTAACCAGAGAGAAACGCCAGTCCTCAAGTCCCGGTGAAACAAAAGCTACAACCGCCGCATCCTTCTCGGAAGGTGAACCATATTTACCCATTAGATAACCAGCAACAAAATTTCTTTGCATGGTTCTCGCCCGCTCTATAGAGGTTTCTTTGTTAAGATAAACTACCAGTATATCAATCCGTTTATCCTCTGTGGTATATTTACCAATGCGTTCATATTTGCTAAGATACGGCTTAAAGGTATCGGGTATAAACTGCCAAGAATATTCAAAAGGTTCTGGTGAAATCCGATTAAATAGATTCTTTGCAAAATAAACAAACCTTTCTTTTTCAAAGGGCTTTTCAAATGTTTCTCTAATAAGATTAATAGCAGATTGCTTATCCATCATTATTTTATCACCTCCCAGTAACCGCCTTTATCCGGACCAACTCGATGAATAATCCCTTTTTCTTTTAATTGATTAAGATTAAATTTAACTCCGGCCTCAGTAATTCCTACTATGTTGGCTAATTCCTTTCTACTAATATAAGGATTTTGTTTGATAATCTCTAATATTTTCTGGGTAGTTTTCTGGGTAGTTCTCTGGATAGTTTTCTGGGTAGTTTTTACACTTTCTTCTGAGGTATGTTTTAAAGCATATTCTGGCTTTCTATAAAAAATAGCACGGAAAAATGTATCAGACTCAAAAACAGGTTCTTTCAATCCTGACTTTGCCATAAGTTCCTGCATTCTGCCAATTCCGGAGCCAACTCTTTCAACCTTTTCCATCCGATGAAATAAATCCGCTATGATAGGATTGCGTCTCACCGACTCTTTTCCAAAATTAGTTTTGTCAATACCAACGGGAAGTCCACCTGGATTTACAATCTCTACTCTGTCATCAAATACATTGACAGATATGTTCGTTCCCCGCATGCTATAATCCCGATGGATGATTGCATTGACAACTGCTTCACGTAACGCATCAATGGGAATTTCATAGATATCATACCTGTTTACGCCGCGTATTTCACTTCGCACATTAAGATGTTTCTGAAGAAATAATATTGACTCATTAAACTGTGACAACAAATCATTTCGTACATCTTTACGGTCATAAATATGTATTTTATTTATGCCTTTGAAAGCGCCAAGAATTGTCTCGGAATGCGGAATAAACCTATTAATGTCAGCAGCAAACATCAATGCACCTACATTATTGATTTTTCCTTCTTTATAAATGCTTAGACTTGCAAGAAAAGAAGCTATATTTGACTTGTTTACTTTGAAAGAAGTATGTGCTTCTTCAAGGAATGCCTTGATTTTCTTAAAAGATATATGCTCAAAATTAAAATCCTTACACTGTAAGTCCTCAAATGTAATATCTGCAGTTTGTCTGAATATCATTCGCAGTTCTTTCTGCGACATCTTTTGGGTTACCGCATCAAGTCTGCGGAAATAACCCGATGAACAACCATATGGTTTCTCATCACCCTCAGAAATCTCGAGCACCACGACATTGTCTATCTGAGAGATTTTGGGAATATTTATACACGGCTCACAGTTTCTGGCAAGCGAAATTATTTCCGCTTTCATTGTGTTTGTTAATCTTTCGCCAATGATTTTGCCTTTATCAGTAACCCCAAGAACAATAAATCCACCTTTAGCATTAGTTAATGCCACTATATCGCGGTCAATTTTAGGGGTATATCTCTCTTTAAATTCAACTGTTAAACCTTCCCCCTCTTTAAGAATTAATTGTAACTCAGCTTTGTTCATAATATTTCCTCTTTAAGGGTTTGCCCTTCTTCGTTGGTGATGAATGTTAAATCTGTATTCATAATATGTTACCCATCCACAATTGCTCTAAAAAAATCTTCCAGGGGAATATTTCAATCTTACCGTGTAGTCTCTTTTCTTTTTCATTACAGACGACAATGTATCTATTAGATAAGATTTCGCTACTAAAAGCACTTAAACCCTGTATATCTTTCTTGTCAATATGTGCTCCAGATTTTATTTCTATCGCCACCTCTCCACCAGCGAGAATAAAATCTACTTCCAGACCTGATTTTGTTCTCCAAAAATTAATAGGAAAATTTTTGCCAGAATATGACCTATAAGCAACTATTTCCATAAGAATAAAATGTTCAAAAGCCTTTCCAAACTCTGCACCCTTTAGTTCTCCAAGATGTCTTTTAGTCAAATATCCGGCAACTCCCACATCGAATAGATAATATTTTGATGATTTGGTAATTACCTGCCGCGATTGCTTTTTTTTAAAGGGTTCAATTCTTGTGGCTAAAAGTGTATCTACTAAAATTTGATGATATTCTTTAACTGTTTTGGCATCTACTCCGCATTCGCGAGAAATGTTGGCATAGTTAGTCAACTCACCGTGCGAATATCCAAAAGCATCAAAAAATCTTGAAAAAGCTGAAATGTTACGGGTTAAACCTTCTGCCAAAATCTCTTCGCGCAAATAATCATGGACATAAGCCTCTAAAGATTTCTTACACTCCTGGTCATTTTGTAAGTAATGGATAGGTATCAACCCATGATTTAATGCCCGTAATAAATCCAATTCTTTAATTTCGCAGCTCGTGAGTGGAAACAACTCATAACGCCAGGCACGGCCACCCAATAAATTTGCCTGTCCTCTTCTTAGTTTCCTTGCACTTGAACCACAAAGCACAAATCTTAATCCTTTGTTTTCTATGAGCCAATGCACTTCATCTAATATTTGAGGAATCTTTTGCACCTCATCGAGGATAATGGGTTCTTTAAGAATTTTCTCATCTTTAGCCAATAACCATTCACGCAAAATTGATGGATTTTTCCCAAGTGTAAAAAAAAGGTCTGTTTTCAGGAAATCGAAGATTAGACTATTGGGGAATTTACTCTTTAGATATGTTGTTTTGCCCGTCTTTCGAGCACCCCATAAAAATGCAGATTGTCGTGGTGGCAAATCTATATCCAATATTCTTGCGATATTTTCCATTTTTGTAGGTTCCTCCATATTGGTGTTACTAATCAGGAGTATACTACATTTTAGTAAGAATGTCAACAAATTTTTGCGAGCTGCAGGTCTGAAGAATAAGAGAGCGTTGCGTAGGACTTAAGGCTATATCTATGGTCCCAGGCATTGCTTTACCTCATTTCTTGCCATCTTTTTGTATTGTTTGACATTTTGGAGTCTCAAAAGATAACCCAGTTACAACGGAAGTTCCCCTATTTTTCTTGTGTACTTTGTGAACCCTTTGTGCACTTTGTGGTTAAAAATCAAACCACAAAGAACACCAAGAATACACAAAGGACACAAAGATATTTTAAAATGGCACATATCAGTTTACTGAAATGTTTTGGGACGGTTCACTTTTGTTTGAAAGCTTGCGGAAAGAAAAGAGAGTTGAAATTGGGAATTCGAAATTAGAAATTAGGGAGAGAAGTAAAAGCCCAATTTCTAATTTCCAATTTCAATTTTCTGTGGACGC
>JBFMDD010000243.1:0-11409 GCA_040754115.1 bacterium | reverse complement strand
AGGCTATATATCAAAAGTGTAAGAAAGGGGATAAGGAAGATAGGGAGATGATAAAATGATGGAATAATGGAATGGTGGAATGATGGGGTAATGGTATCCATCAATATTCCATTATTAATATCTCCCTATCTCCTTAATCTCCACATCTCCTTTTGTTACACCATGTGAACGCTTACGTTACTTTGATATGGGAAAAGGTAAGAAACAAAAAGGTGGGTTGGTATCTTGGTGACTAAGGAAGAGGAATCTGATAGTGAGAGACACACAGACACCAGAGTATATGAATCCTTACGGAAATATAAACTCAATGGAAAAGTAATACATCATGAGATGGTTCACTTTTGTTTGAAAGATTGCAGATAGAAAAGGAAGTTGAAATTGAAAGGTAGAAATTGGAAATTAGAAAATTGGCATAGAATTAGAATTTTCCTTTCCATTTTCGAATTTCCAATTTCATACAGATAGATATCCAAAAGAAATCATAGGAAAAACGATAAAATGAACCGTCCCTACATCCTTGTTTTTGATGGCGTTGGCTAAATGCTGATGGCTGAACGCTTACTTATTTTTTTATGATAATGAGATTTTTTAGTTGACACAAATTGAATTATAGAGTATAATTATTGAGGTAAAATTTAAAAAAAACTAAAATTATTATAGTATTTTGTCGATATTATAAATAAGAGGAATTCCTTTTTTAATTTATAGTGATTTTTGGGAAAGCAATTCTTCTTTAAGATTATAAGGAGGGTAAGTTTTAAGATGAAATTTAGGAAGAAAATATTGTGGTTAATTGTAGGTGTATTATTTTTATGGTTAAGTGTAGGAGATAGTAGGTCATCGACAGATAAAAGGCAAGAGATGTATGAGGATTTACGACTTTTCACTCAAGCACTATCTCTTATCCAAACTCAGTATGTGGATATTGACAAGGTTGAATCAAAAGATTTAATCTATGGAGCTATTGAGGGGTTATTAAAGAGTTTGAAAGACCCCCATACGAGATTTATGACGCCAGAGTTATATAAGGAAATGAAGGTAGAGACAGAAGGAGAGTTTGGAGGATTAGGGATTGTCATTGGGATTAAAGAGAATCAATTGACTGTTATTTCGCCTATTGAAGATACTCCTGCTGCCAGAGCGGGTGTTAAAGCAGGAGATAAAATTATGGAGATTGATGGAGTGACGACAAAAGATATTACCTTATTTGAAGCAGTCAATAAATTAAGAGGACAAAAGGGAACAGAAGTTACTATTAGTATTGAAAGAGAAGGGGAAAAACAACGGCTTGATTTTACTATTATAAGAGATATAATCAAGATTAAGAGTGTTAAATATGATATTATTGAAAAAGATATTGGTTATATTCGACTAACTAATTTTAATCAAAAGACCCCAGATGAACTCCAGGAGGCTCTTTTAAAGTTAAAAGAAGATAATATTAAGAGTTTAATATTAGATTTAAGAAATAATCCTGGTGGGTTGTTAGATTCAGCAGTAGCAGTAGCAAATGAATTTTTAACACCTAATGCGTTGATTGTTTCAATTAATGGCCGCATCCCTCAAATGAATACAGATTATAAAGCTACAAAACAAGGTGTAGATTATCCATTGGTAGTTCTAATCAATCATGGAAGTGCCAGTGGCTCGGAGATTGTTGCTGGAGCTATTCAAGACACTATGTATGAGAAGTTCTTGATAACTGATAAGGAAGGATATGATAAATGGGTAAAGAAAAAGGAAGAAAATGGAGAGAAAATCTCTATTGAGGCTATTGACCAGGGGAAGTGGTATGTGAAAAGAAAAATTGGACCACCACGAGGGGTTATTGTTGGCATAGCAAGTTTTGGGAAAGGCTCAGTACAAACAGTTATTCCTTTAGCAGATAATTCCGGAATAGCTTTAACTACCGCTAAATATTATACCCCGTCTGGTAAATCTATTCATGAGAAGGGAATTATTCCAGATATTATAGCAGAGGAGTCTAATTTAAGTAAGGAAGAGGAAGAGGCTCTTAAAAAGTTAGATGATGGCGAGTATGTGAAAAAATTTATTGAAGAATATAATCCATATAAAGAAGAGGATTTGAAAGAATTACTGACTAATTTAGAAAAAAATAAAATAAAAATAAAAGAAAGTTTTCTTAAGAAGAAGATAGATAGAGAAATTAGAGAAATGAATTCAAAGGAAGAATCAATCTATGACCTTATTAGAGATACACAACTTCAACGAGCTGTAGATATCCTCATTGCTTCACAAATATTTAATAAGGATTAAAAAAGTTTTTATAGTAGAAATAAAACTACTTGACAAATAATATGGTATGTGTTATGATAATACCCAATGGAAAATATAATGGAGGGAATTTAAAGTAATGTTGTTTTCGAAAGGAAAAGTACCCGTAGGATTAGACATTAGCAATGACGCCATCAAGGTCGTTAAACTAAAAAAACACGATACGAGAATAAGTTTGGATGCCTTTGGGATGACAAAAATCTCTCCAGAACCGTTAGATGAAGATGCATTAGGGGCTAAACAGGAGTTAGCAGTTAAGGCGATTAAAAATTTATTAGCATCTAGTAAGATTGATACTAAAAAAGTCCGCAGTTCTGTTTCTGGAAACTCAGTAGTAGTTAGATATATCAAACTTCCTTATATGACTGAAACAGAGTTAAAAGATGTGATTAAATTTGAAGCCGAAGAGCATATTCCTTTTGATATTGAACATGTAATTATAGATTTCCAGATAATAAAAGAGACAGTAGAAAAAGATGAGCGGATGATATTAGTATTGTTAGTAGCCGCTAAAGAAGAATTAATTTATGATCATATGGAGATATTACACCGAGCAGGGTTAGAAACTACTCATATTAATGTAGATACATTTGCAACAGAAGATGCACTAACTTATGGAGGAGGAGAGGAGGATGTAGTAGCTTTAGTAGATATAGGTGCCAGAATGACTAATATCAATGTAGTTGAAAATAAGGTTTCGTGTTTCAATCGTGATGTTTTAGTTGGAGGTAATGATTTTACAGAAGCTATTAAAAGAGAATTAGGAGTAAGCTTTCAAGAAGCTGAGCAAATAAAGGAAAGTGAGGGTGTAATCCTTTTACCAGAAGATGTTAGTACCAGAGCTACTGAAGGTGGTGGAGACCGTACTTCTCAAATCTCTTATGCTATTGAATCGGTAGGCACAAGACTATTAGATGAATTAGAGCGTTCTTTTGCTTATTACTATACCCAACTACCTGTCTATCGTAAGAATATCGATCGAGTTATTCTAAGTGGTGGAAGTGCAAAACTGGCTAATTTGGATAACTTTTTATCTAATGGGTTAGGGATGACAGTAGTTGGAGGAGACCCTTTTGCTAAAATAATTATCCCTCAAAAATTTGATCAAGGATATATTAAAAAGGTAGCTCCTGCTTTCTCAGTAGCGGTAGGATTAGCTATGAAAGGAGTGCTATAACGCAATGACAGAAATTAATTTGATGCCACCAATACTGGTAGAAAAGAAAAAGGGACAATGGAGAAATGTAGTTATTGGACTAGTTTTAAGTATGATAGTATTATTATTAGCCGCCTGGTATGCAGGAATTGTAATGGGGGTAAAGCGAAAGGAAGCAAAATTAGAAAAAGTTAACTCCCGAATAGCTGAATTACAACCATATTTGATAGAAATAAGACAATTAGAAACTGATATTCAGGAGATGAAGAAACGAGTAGATGTTATTATCCAATTAGAGAAAGGTAGATTACTTTGGGCTCATTTGTTAGATGAGATGGTGGAATGTGTTCCAATAGGACTTTGGTTAAATACATTCACCCATAGTAGTGGTGATGCATTAGATTTGAATGGAAAGGCTTTTGATAATTTCTCTATTGCTAATTTTATGAATAATTTAATAAATTCTGACTATTTTACGAATATAATATTAGGGGAAATTGAGAGTTCAACTATTAATGAATATCCAATTAAAAACTTTTCAATAAAATGTAATTTTAGGAGATAGCTTAAAATGAAGATTGATATTCAAACTTTAAAACCTATTTTCCTGGCTTTAATATTATTATGTGTATGTGCTTACGGGTTTTTTAATTATATGTATAAGCCAATGCGTGAGAAAGAACGAGAGTTAGATCGACAAATAGAAATAAGAAAAAATGAACTAAAAGAAATAGAGAAAATAGTAGCTAACTTAGATATTAAAAAGGCAGAATTTGAAAAGGTAAAAAAAGAACTTGAATTTGTAATTAAACGGTTACCAACTGAAAAAGAGATACCTGAATTGTTAAAGACAATAACTAAATTAGCTTTGAGTTCAAATGTTGATTTAATTTCATTTAGGCCAGGTAACCCTGCAAGTAAAGAGGTATATGAAGAAATTCCAGTGAGTTTATTTGTCAAAGGAACATATCATCAGGTAGGACTATTTTTAACTAGTATTGGAAACCTGGAGAGAATAATTACCCCTTCTAATGTTAAGATGAGTGCTATAACTCCAACACAACAAGACCCTTCTACCGCAAGAGCAGATTTGCTTATTACAGCATTTGTATATAAGGAGCATTAAAATATGGGGATGAAAAAAAGTATTTTTATCTTAAGTCTAATTTTTGTAATAAGTAGTGTTATAGGGTGTGCGAGGAAAGAAGAGAAGAAAGTAGTTATTTTGCCACCCAAAATACCGGTTACAGAACCAGAGATGTATGTACCAGAAAGATATGAATATAAATCACTTAGAAATCGAGATCCATTTGTAGCTTTAATAGTTAGTGAAAAAAAACCTGCTGAAGGAGTTAAAGCAGTAGACCTATCACAAATAAATATTATTAACTTAGAATTGGCTGGTATTATCTGGGATAAAAAGGAATCAGTGGCTATTCTTCATGATGGAAATAACTTTGGATATATATTAGAAAAAGGAAGATTGTTAGCGGATAACTTTAAACCAATTAAAGGAATTACAGGGAGAATTATAGGAAACGAAAGGGTCTTTTTGGAACAGGGGAAAACAGAAGTTAATTTTTTCGTTGGAAAACCAAAGAAAACAGAGATAAAAGGAGCGGGAATAGTAGCTCAAAAAGAAGTTGAAGAAGTTGAAGAAAGTAAATTTTAAAAAGGAGTGATTTAAATTGAAAAAATTAAAGAAAAAGGAACAAAAAAGGCTGTTTATCCAAATATGTGTATTGATTACTTTAATGAATATACCTGCTTTAGTAACAGGAACTATTAACTTTGTGGATATTAAAGTAATGAAGGAGGATGCGAAAATAAAGATAGATTTTATAACGGATAAGGCAGTTATAAAATATAATTCTTTTACTTTAGACAAACCCCCATCTATTGTAATTGATATTCAGAATACCCAATGTACTGAAAGAGAATTGAGCATTGGGAGTAATGGTGTCAATAGAATTAGCCTTATTCCACAAGAAGGGCCTAACACCAGAGCAGTAATTAATCTTATCAAACTACTTCCCTATCAAATTCAAGAACTAAAAAATGGTATTGAGGTGATAATTGATAATCCATATCATGGGTATCAACTTACCGCAATAGATGTAAAAGAAGATGAGTCCAAAATAAGTCTTTCAATCTCCTCTACATCTCCTCCGCAGTACAAATATTTTGACCTTTCTAATCCTACTCGAATTATTATTGATTTCCTTAATGCCACTAATAAAATAGGAGAGACCAGAGTAATAAGTAAGGTGATTAAAAATATTATTCCAAGCCAAAGGCAAGTAGACCCGGTGAAGGTAGCCAGAGTTATTGTAGAATTAACGGAATTTATGCCGTATAAAGTTTTTAGTGATGAGAATCAAGTTATTCTTGAATTGACTAAATATCCTATAGTGAAGGAGGTAGAAAAAGTTGCTCCTCCAAAACCTACACTGGAAGTTTTGCCAAAAGTTAAGGAGGCACCTCCAATAGTAAAGGAAGCACCAGCTAAAGTAAAAAAGGAGGAAAAACCTGAAATAGAAAAAAGGGTTGTAAAAGAACCTCCGGAACCTAAACCAGCTTTACCAGAAGTAAAGCCTAAAGTAAGAGAAGTACCTACTTTATCTTTAGATTTTAAAGATGCAGATATACTTGATGTCTTAAGACTTATTGCCCATAAAGTAGGAATGAATGTTTTGCCAGGAAAGGATGTTAAGGGAGTGGTAACTGTTAGATTAGATGATGTTCCCTGGCAAAAGGCATTAGATTTAATACTGAAAAACTTAGGATATGCTTATATTATTGATGATAATATTATCCGGGTTGATACACCAACAGTTCTTTTAGGAGATACCACTACGCGAATATTTAGACTTAATTATGCTAAAGCTAAAGATATGACTCCAATTGTTACAAATATGATGACTACCTTATCAAATCAGCAGGCAAAACGGATGGGAGGAATTACGCCTGTACTGGGAACAGTTATTGAGGATGCAAGAACCAATGCGTTAATAGTCACTGATATTCCTTATAATGTAAATCAAATTGAAGAGATAATTAAAAAATTAGATACTATGACACCTCAGGTGATGATTGAAGCAAAGATTGTAGAGCTAATATTAGATACTCGGAATATGTTTGGATTTAAATGGTCGGTAGAGGATAAAAGACATCATTTTACACTTGGAAGCTACCAGACAGAGGGTTGGGCAATGGGAGATAGAGGTGAATTTTTATACTCTAAGATTACTACTGGACATGAGTTAGATCTACAAATACAAGCTTTAGTATCTGAAGGAAAGGCAAATGTCCTTTCTACACCGAAAATATTGGCTTTAGATAATGAGAAAGCAGAAATAATTGTTGGAGAGGATATTCCTTATCAACAAACTACTACCTCAGAAGCAGGAGTGGTCCAAACAGGTGTTAGCTTTCTACAGGTGGGTATAAAACTCGCAGTTACTCCTCATATTAATCCAGATAATTTTATCCTGTTAGAGGTAAAACCAGAAGTTAGTTCTTTGAAAGAATGGGCTTATGGAATGCCAGTAGTAACTACAAAAGAGGCTACTTCTAAATTAGTAGTAAAAGATGGTGAAACAATGGTCATTGGAGGAATTATCGATGACCAGGGAACTGAAAAGCTAACAAAGGTACCCTTCTTTGGCGATCTCCCATTTGTAGCTCCGTTATTCCGCAAAAAATTGACCGAGAATCGCAAGATAGAACTTCTGATATTCATTACTCCATATATTAAAAAGTATGCTTGAGATATGTAAACATGCAGTAAAGTGGTGTGACCTGCTTTCACGCTTCCAGCATATGAGTCAATACCCAACGGCACTAATTTATTTCAAATACAACAGATTATACTGGACACTGCCATTAACTGAGCTTTTAGGGACGGTTTATTTTCATTGTTTTCATTGTTTTCACGGTGATTTCTTTTGGAAATTAGAAAGTGGGCTTTTACTTCTCTCCCTAATTTCTAATTTCGAATTTCCAATTTCAATTTTATGTGAATGCTTACAAATAGATATCCGAAAGAAATCATAGGAAACGATAAAATGAACCGCCCCAAAAAATCACAGATTATGCCCGTGTTGAGTATAAAATTCGTTGGTGTCTGACAATAGCTGTAAATAAGCTTGAAAAAGGAGGATAAATTGGATGAAAGGTTTTTTTAGACAAAGAGGTGTAAGTTTACTTGAATTGTTAGTTGCAGGGGTTATTCTTATTATGGTTGCTTTATTTGTTTCTTCAATATTCTTGCAAGGCTCTATGAATATAGTTACTTCCTGGGAGGAAACAACCGCTCTTTCTTGTATGCAAGAATTGTTAGAAGAGGTAAGAGGAGTTTCGAGAGAATATTATCGGTTTATTAAAGTAGCAACTTTAACTACTAACCCTACTTCTCATCATCACATAAATATCCCTACATTGGTTCAATCAGGGGTTCCTATCAATTATACAGTAGTGGCACATGACTCAAGTCACAATAGGACCAGCAATCCTGATGGTGAAGCTGTAACAGTTATCTGGGAACAAAGAAGAGGAGAAGGAATAGTAACTTGTGACTTTACTCCAATTACTTTAACTAATGGAATATATTCTGGGGTTGTAACTTTTTCTTCAAATTCGTCTAAACCTTGTAGAGGCGTTTTGCATATTACTTCACCTTCAATAGGCACTTCCTCCGAAGCTGCAGGCATCATTGTCTATCCTCAAGCTGGAGAGAAAATAATAGAAGGAGAGCTTAACGGTACAAGAACCGCTATGTTTGAATTATTCGATGACCCAGAAGATAATAATCCTGATGATATTCTGCCAGGAGATTACATGAAAGGGACTATTACTTTTACCTGGGAAAGCAGAAAAGGTAGAGGTGGAAATAAAAAGAGTATAGTTACTATTATTGCTCCATTTCCAGAGTAATAATAGGAGTAGAAAGTAGAGAGAATAGAAAAGGGAAAAAGTGATAAGTATAGTTAACTCAAATCTCTATACTCTCTACTTGCTACTCTCTACTCTTAAAAAATAGGTAGGATTAAGATGCGTTATATAAAAGGTACTACTTTAGTAGAGGCTCTTATAGGATTTGCAGGGTTAGGTATTATATTACTAATGGTTTATACCATTTTTTTAGGAGGAATGAAAAGCTGGATTATTATGACCCCACAGATAGACGCCAGAAAGATTGCACGCGAAATACTTTATGGGAAAACAGGGGAGGAATGGGGTGGACTGGTAGCTGAAATAAAAGAATGTGATTCTATAAGTCCTCAGAGTCCTACAGCAATAGATACGAGTCTTACCGCACTCAATCTTATAACATCCTATAGTACAGGTACATTAGTAGGAACTTTTGCTATCTGTTATGAGTGGAGTAGTGAATATCCAGTGTATGATTTAGATAAGTCGGTTTCAAAGATAGGTACACTAACTAAGAGTATTTGGAAACTTGAGGGGATAACATGGAACTTTATAAGTAAAAAAGTCTGTGCTAATAATATAAGAATGGGTTCTGTTACATATGCAACTGGTGATGCCTACCCTCTTTTTAGATATTATACTGGGTTAGGGGAAGAAATAGATAGGCTTCTGATAATACCCTCTATTAATGAAATCAGACAGATAGGTATAAGTATGGTATTTGACATTGATAATGATAGAGATGGTAAATTTGGAGAGGATCCTCCTGGAGGGGGAAATTCAGATTATGATAGAAAATTAGATGAAGATAGACCAAACGACTTTAGCATAAAGACAAAGGTTGCATGTATGAATCTTAGCTTAATGACACCATAATTAGGAAACAAAGGAATAAATTTTATCACCTTATTCCTTTATAAACCACAAATTTATTCGTGTTTATTCGTTTAATTCGTGCAATTCGTGGTATATATTATCCTTTCCTATTATGATTTTAAAAAATTCGCTATAATTAAAAGTGGCGAATTTTTTTATTTTTTAATTGACTTTTGCATAAAAGTTAACTATAATAAAAAATATGCCAGGATATTTTGTAGCAGAGCCTCCAAAGATAGAAGTATTTGATGATAAAATACTTAAAAATGCACAGGCAAAAAAACTAATTCAGGACATCCCAACAGTACTTTCTAATGAGACAAAAGAGAATGCCATAAAGATTGTGCATATGAGTCTTCAGCAGGCAAGAACAGGAAAAATGATAGAGAGAGAAATTATCAGGGAGGTAATAAGTAAATTAGTTGAGGAAACCATCTCAAACCACGAGAGCTCTTTGCTAAATCTTATGGATATTAGGAGTCATGATAAATATACCTTCTCTCACTCTATCAATGTTTGTACATTAGCCACTCTCATAGGGATAAAGCAGAAATTAAAGAGAAAAGAGTTAGAAGAATTAGCATTAGGTGCTCTATTGCATGATGTAGGCAAGATAATGATTCGACAGGAGATATTAGACAAACCTGGTAGATTAACAAAAGAAGAGTTTGAAGAGATGAAAAAACATCCTATTTATAGTTATAATATCCTTTCGAGAGAGGAAGATATAACTGAAATCCCCAAAATGGTAGCTTATTCCCATCATGAAAGATACGATGGGAAAGGGTATCCACGAAAATTAGCAGGTGAGGAAATCCCACCATTTGCTGTAGTTACTTCATTAGCAGATGTTTATGATGCCTTGACTACAGATAGACCATATCGAAAGAGTTTACTCCCTTATGATGCAATGAGAATTATTATCAGTCAGACTTATAGTGATTTTGCAGTAGATACAGTAAGGGCTTTTTTAAGGGCTATGTCAATATATCCTTTAGGTAGCTTAGTTAAACTTAATACAAAAGAAGTGGCATTAGTAGTTAAGGTAAATGAACGAGCGATTGTGAGACCTACTATTAGAATATTGCTTGATTCACAAGGAGAGTTAATACCATTTTCAAAGGTGCAGGATATAAATTTGACTACAGATATGACCAGATTCATTGTTGGTCCTGCGAGTGAAGATGTATTTGTAAAAAAAGAAGAGGAACATAAATAAATGGTTAATGTCTTTGTAACTATCTTACAGAACAAGATATTTTTAGCTACTATCTTAGCATGGTTAATTGCACAAGTTTTAAAGATTATAATTTATGCCCGCAAGAATAAACGAATAAATTTTAGACTTCTATTAGGGTCTGGTGGTATGCCAAGTTCTCATTCAGCCACAGTAATGGCTCTATGTACCGCAGTAGGAAGAGTAGAAGGATGGCAAACATCTATTTTTATCGTAAGTTTAATATTCGCTATTATTATCATGACTGATGCAGTTGGAGTACGTAGGTCAGTAGGGCAACAAGCACGAATTTTAAATATTATGGCTGATGAACTTTATGAAAAGGGAACAATAAGTGAGCGTAGATTAAAGGAATTATTAGGGCATACACCCGTAGAGGTTTTTGTAGGAGGTGGGTTGGGAATATTAATAGCATTATGGCTTACTGCATTTTAGGTAACTGTTCATATACTCTGGTGTCTATGTGTCTTGGTGTCTCACTAACCAGATTGCTCTTTCTCCATTCACTCAAGGACCTAGTGTCATGTTGACTAAGTTTTGCACCAGTATCGTGTCATAGAACTCGAAATAGGTTTTAGGTGATGGGTTATGGGTAGTAGGTAGTAGGTAGTAGGTAGTAGGGAGTAGGGAGTAGGGATATTACCCATTACTTATTACCCATTACCCATTACCCATTACCTATCACCCACTACCCACCACCCACCACCTATATCTGCTTATAGGTGATAATCTCTGAAAATAGTGCAAAATTTCTTCAACACGACACTAGATACCAGATCACCTGAATGGGTAACCGTTCAGGCTATATATCAAAAGTGTAAGAGTGCCTTAAGAAAGTCAAGTTTTATTTTTGGCAATACTTTCCCTTTGCCCTTCTGAAGTCTATTTTCCCCAGGAGGACTGAGAAAGAATA
>JBFMDD010000242.1:0-13386 GCA_040754115.1 bacterium | reverse complement strand
GAATTCCAAAAAAATTAACACTAAATCAACCAAAATGAAGAATTTTGGGGGAAAGGGGGAAGTTTTATTATTTGAATCCCACTTAATCCTCTATTCTTCGTCGGAAGATAAGTTGGGGAATTTCTGTGTTAGAGAGTATGGAAAATCCTTGGGAGATTCCAGAATTATTTTTATATTGACTTTGTATGAGAGATTGTGTATAATGAATGATGAGGGAATAAGAGATGGATTATGAGGCGGTTATTGGATTAGAAGTACATGTACAATTAAAGACTAAATCTAAAATATTCTGTGGTTGCTCTACTAACTTTGGTGCTGAACCTAACTCGCAAACCTGCCCGGTATGTTTAGGTTTACCTGGAGTATTACCTGTTTTAAATAAACAGGCAGTAGTTTACGCTATTAAATCAGCATTAGCCTTAAATTGCCAGATTACCAAAAGTTGTAAGTTCCATCGAAAAAATTACTTCTACCCTGACCTACCAAAGGCATATCAAATATCCCAGTATGACGAACCTCTATCTAAGGAAGGATATATAGAGATTGAAGGGGCTAAGATAGGAATTACTCGTGTGCATTTGGAAGAAGATGCTGGTAAACTTATTCATACTGAAAAAAAGAGTAGTCTGGTAGATTTTAATCGTTGTGGAATACCATTAATTGAAATAGTCAGTAAACCTGACTTGAAAACTCCACAGCAGGCATATAAATATCTTACAAGTTTAAAAAGTATCTTAGAGTACATAGAGGTTTCTGATTGTAACATGGAAGAAGGTTCTTTGCGATGCGATGCAAATGTCTCTATTAGACCTATTGGCAAAGTAGAATTGGGCACTAAAACCGAAGTAAAAAATATGAATTCTTTTAAAGCAGTAGAAAAAGCACTCTCTTATGAAATAGAACGACAAATTAAAGTTATAAAACAAGGCAAAAACATTACTCAGGAAACAAGATTATGGGATGAGAAAAAACAAATAACTACTCCAATGCGGTCTAAAGAAGAAGCTCATGATTATCGCTACTTCCCAGAACCCGATTTAGTGCCTTTAGAGGTATCACAACAGTGGGTAAATGAAATAAAAACAACTATCCCGCAATTACCTCAAGCAAGAAGGAAAAGATTCATTGAAGAGTATAAATTACCACCTTATGATGCAGAGGTATTAACTGCTACAAAGGCTTTAGCAGAATTTTATGAAAATACAACTAAAATCTATCCAGAGCCGAAAATTGTTAGTAATTGGATAATGACCGAGGTGTTAGGATATTTAGCTGTTTCAAATTTAACAATTACTCAATCTAAACTTACCTCTACTCATTTAGCTTCGATGTTAAAATTAATCGATAAAGGAACTATAAGTGGTAAGATAGGTAAAGAAGTACTGACTGAAATATTTAAAACTGGCAAGACTCCAGAAGAGATAATTAAAGAAAAAGGATTAGTACAAATAACAGATGAAGATGAAATTGTAAAAATTGTAGAGCAGGTAATAACTGAAAACCCAAAGGCAGTGGAAGAATACAAGGCAGGTAAAAAGCAAGCATTGGGCTTCTTAGTAGGCCAGGTAATGAAACTTACAAGAGGCAAAGCCAATCCTAAACTTACAAATAAACTTTTACAAGACAAACTGTAATTAGAAATTAGGGAGAGAATTCTAATTTCCAACTACTTCCTATTTTCAGGAGAAAGAGGTTGGGAGGTTAGGAGGATGGGAGGATGGGAGGATGGGAGGATAAGAGGATGGGAGGATGAGAGGATATGAGGATGAGAAGATGAGAAGATGGAGAAGAACTCAATTTCTCATCTTCTTATCTTCTCATCTTCTCATCTTCTCATCTTCTTATCTTCTTATCTTCTTATCTTCTCATCTTCTCATCTTCTCATTACCCTATCATCTTCTCAACTTCTTTCATACCCAAAAACCCTTTAAAAAGAATGGATAAGGTAGAATTATTTAAAAAAGTAGATAATATAATTGGGACACCTATTTGTTTTCTATTAGGTGTATTAGACAAAATTTTCTTTAGAAAAAAGAGTCCTCCTTCAGATTATAAAAGGATTTTAGTAATAAAACTAATTGCTATTGGAGATTTAGTCGTAGCACTTCCAACTATAAAAGCACTAAAAAAAAGCTTTCCAGAGGCATATCTTGCTATGTTGGTTACACCACGCGTAAAAGAGGTAGTAGAAGGGTTCCCCTACCTTGACAAAATTATATATTATGACATATTAGGTAAAGATAAAGGGATAAAAGGACTATTTAAGATTATCTCTTTATTAAAAAAAGAAAAATTTGATTTAGTCATTGAGTTAGACCATTACTATCGTATTACAAGTATGATAACATTTTTTGCCAGGATAAAAAATAGGGTTGGTTTTGATTTACCTAAACAGGGAAGAAGAGGGCTTGTTACCATTAAAGTACCTTATTTAGTGGATGTGCATGAGGTAGAGGCGTTTTTAGAAACTGCCAGAGGGGTAGGAGCAGATATTTCAGACAAGGAATTGGTAGAAATCTGGACATCAAATGAAGACAAAGAATATGTAGATAAGTTTTTAAAAGAGGCAGGGGTAACTGATGAGGATTTTTTAGTTGGAATCCATCCAGGTACAGGACCAAGTGCTACATCTCGAAGATGGACGCCTGAAAAATTTGGTAAGTTAGCTGATTGGCTGATTAAAGAAAAAAAGGCAAAGGTCGTTTTTACCGGGGCTAACTCAGAGTTAGGATTAATCAATGAAAGTGTCAACTCCATGACATCAAAACCTATTATTGCGGCTGGTAAGATTAATTTAAAGCAATTTGCCCAGCTTTGCAGCAGATGTAAATTGTTTATTTGTGTTGATACTGGCCCTCTGCATATTGCTGCAGCAATGAAAACTAAAGTGATTGGTCTTTATGGTCCTAATACTCCTTTAAAATGGGGACCCTATGGAAAAGGACACATTACTATTTATAAAAATTTAGATTGCAGCCCTTGTACAAAACAATATCTTGGTCAAGTATCTAAATGCAAAAATCCTATCTGCATGGAAAAAATAGAGATAGAGGATGTAATGAAGGCAGTAGAAAAGATGCTTTTAGACATAAACAAAACCCGTTGACAACGAATACTCATTATGATTGTCCAGTGTCTGAATCACAGGCGTTAGAAAGAAAATGCTTGACAAATTATATCGATTATGATAATATATTATACTGTACACTGCCATTAACTGAGCTATGTAGGGACGGTTTATTTTCATCGTTTTCCCTGTGATTTCTTTTGGAAATTAGAAATTAGGTCTTCACTTCTTTCCCCAATTTCTAATTCATATCCATTTTTTAACCGCAAGCTTTCACGCTAAAGTGAACCGTTTCTAAAATCGCAATTTGTAACGGTGTTGAGTATACATATAAACTGAAGCATCTGGGATAAAACCTGTCCTGTGATTTGATTGATGGTAGTGGTCGGAGAAAAAGGAGGTGTTTTATAATGAAAAAAAGTGCTATTTTAGTATTAGGTTTAGTATGGTATTTTATAGGAATATCTCAAGCAGAGGCTAATTGGACTATCAGAGGTACTATTACTACTTCGACTGGTACTCCAACCTCAGGTGTGCAGGTTACCCTTTCAGGCAATATGTCAAGTGTTACTACCACTTCTGCTGATGGCACTTATGCCTTTAAATGTATACCTGATGGAACTTATACTGTTACTCCAGATAAGTTATGGGTATCTTTTACTCCAGGTTCTCGGACTGTACAAATAGACGGTGCCAATGTAGATAATGTAAATTTTACCGCTAATTACGGTCCTCCAACAATAAGGATTACCTCTCCCTCTCCAGGGGATGTAATTACAAGTGAAGGGTCTATTGCTACTACCTTTGAGATAGAGAATTTCAGTATTGCTATGGCCCCAGACCAATATTATGAGGGCTACATTATTCTTGTCCTTTATTGTCAACCACCTGGTCAACAAATGCAGCCTGTATGGACAGGATTTGTAAACCAGACAAGTTATTCCTTTAAACATTGCGTTCCAGGAACTTATACGGTAGAGGTGGGATTAGCTGATATGTTTCATACCCGGCAACATAATCCAGAATCAAAGGATTCTGTTACATTTCGATTTGAACTTGCACCAGGAATAATGAATCCTGTAAAGAATTTTAAAGGAGAATCTAATGATAATACAATTCGACTTACATGGGAGAATCCTTACAATGCCTATTTTAGTGGTGTACTTATTGTAAGAGGAACAGAACCAATAGGTACCTGGACACCTCAACAAGGTGCAACTTCTACTTATAAAGTAGGAAGTCTAACCAATGGTGGAAAATTAAAGGTAATTTATAATGATAGGTATGAGACCTATACGGATGAAAGCCCAGAATTAGTCCCATTAGTAAATTATTACTATACAGCTTTTGCCTATGATAAAGATGGTACCTATTCTTCTGGAACAGAAGATATGGTTACTTTAAACGATACTCCGCCAGCTAAAGTAACAGACCTTGATAGTCTATATTGGACTGCAATAACAGATTGGCAGCCTATTCAGCCTACATCATTTAGTATTATATTGAATTGGACAGCTCCAGGTGCTGATGGCAATCAAGGCCAGGCAAGCACTTATACCATTAAATGGACTACTGAAGGGACGAATACATTAGAGACTAATTTTGATGGTTGCGATACCGCTCCTGGTATGATTCCAAAACCTTCATTTGCAGGCGTTCGAGACCATATGGTAGTGATAGGTACTGGTACTGATGATAGAGAGTTACCTTTTGGAAGTCGGACAGTAAAACCAGAAACAACCTATTTCTTCGCTTTAAAAACCAGTGATAGAGGTGGGCAGAAATCTCCTATGTCCAATGTATTTCAAAAGACTACATTGGATGAGACACCACCTGGAACTATTACTAACCTTGCAATTGCTAATCCTAATATTCAAGAAGGGTCGCTCATGTTAGTCTGGAAAGCCCCAGGTGATGATGGAGATGTTACATGGATAAAAGATAAAGGCTATCCGGAGAGAACAGACGATAAGTATGACATCCGATGTGATACCATGCCTATAACTATAGACACCTGGCCTTTTACTAAACAAATTGGGACCGCTACGCCTAAAAAAGCAGGTGCTGCAGAAGTATTTATTGTAGAAAATTTAGAACTTAATAAATACGAATATTATTTTGCTATAAGAACCGTTGATGAGCAGTATAATACCTCAGGATTATCCAATGTAGTTTCTACAGATATGATAGGACCGGGGTCAATAACGGATTTAAAAGCAGGAAGCGTCACTGCCAGTACAGTAAATCTCACCTGGACACATCCTGGAGATAACGGTACACAGGGAGTAGCCAATTCTTATGATGTAAGATATTATTATGATAAGATTAGTGAAGATAATTGGGATAATTGTTTTGAGGCATTTGGAGAACCTAAGCCCGCTTCACCTTTTACCAAAGCAAGTTTTACAGTAACAGGACTTAGCTGGAATAAAACATATTGGTTTGCATTAAAGGCAGTGGATGAAGCAGGAAATAAGTCCCCACTTTCTAATGTTGTCCAGGCCACTACTAAAGGAGACCTACCTACACCACCAACATGGGGAGCATGTACACCAGGAGATACAGTACTTTACCTTTCATGGACTCCCAGCTCACAATTAGACATTGGTGGCTATCTATTATATTATGATGAAAAGTCTTATGAAGGAAGTGTTACTAAAGCTTATGCACACCTTATAGATGTAGGTAATGTTACTAAATATACCCTGGAAGGATTAGAGAATGATAAAAAATACTATATGGATCTGCGGGCTTATAATACTAATTCATATCCAAGTGATTATTCTAAAGAGATATGTCGCACACCAGTTGGGCTGGGGTATCAATATGAGCCCATGAGCGTTATCATCCCTATGGGTAATCAACAAGAAGGAGATATACCTATTAAACTTAATAAAATAAGAAATGCCTACAAGGCTTGCTTTAATCATGTCTATAAATATGGTAATATGGAATGGACAGCATCCACATCTTATCCTTACCATGGGAAATCATATAATGTGGGAACTTTTATATCAGAATATTCACCAGCAACAGATACGGTGATAAGTTTTATGAATTTCATTGGCACACCTACACCAGATTATGTGATTACTGAGCCTGGAGTAGGAACTGGTAATGTTCTTGGAGTATCAAAATCCTTTTCCTTACAACCTATCAAAATTGCATTGTTCTACTCTGATTTAGTGGATGAATATGAACAATACATCACCTGGGAAGAGGGTTATTTTGAGCGTATATTTAGAATGTATCTGTGGGGTGAATACTTTGATAGAGTAAGTGAAAAGGATATTCGAGAAGGCAAATTGGCAAATTATGATCTGGTTATATTCCCATCGGTTAAAAAAGGCTATGTAGAGGATGTGGTTGGGATTTTGACCCAACAAGGAGTAGATAATCTTAAATCCTTTGTCGCAAATGGCGGTATACTCTATGCTCAAGGTGAATGTGTGTATTTGGTGGAAAAACTTGGGTTAGTAGGTACAGGGACTGTGGATTTACAAAACAGAGTTACTGATATGGATAACAAAGGACAACTAAATATTTTGGACACATCTCATCCACTTACATTCTCATGGTTAGCTAATGAGACTTATGTATTAGATGACCCATTATTATTAGAAAAAGACCAAATACAAAATGCTACACAAACCATAATAGCTAAGTATATAGATACTGATCAGCAAAATTCAGTAGCAATAATCTATGTTGAACACCAATTAGGGGCAGCTATTATGATGCCCTCTCATCCATCAGATAAGACAGAATATTACCCACTTGTTTTAGATGCTGTTTTGTTAGCTATGTCGCGTAAATCAGCATTAACTTTAGATGCTGAACAGAAATTCTGTGAGGAGGTTCCAAAGGACATCATCCCAGGTTTAGAGGCAGATGTTCCAGTATATGTTACTGTTACATTTTGCAATTTCTGGAATAAACCTCTTGAGGATGTGGTAGTTAAATCCATAGTCCAGCCTGGTTTTAATATTATTGATAATAAATCTGATATAACTCCATCACCAAATAATATTACACGAGAGGGAACTATCACTGATTTAGGGCCAGGAACACTTACTACTATTACATGGGAACTTGGGCAAGTAGATGAAAATACAAAATTAAATTTATCATTTTGGGTATTTACAGATGCTAATGCACTTAAAAAGGGTGAGGCAGTAGTTTGTAAGACCTCTGCTAATTACAAAGAAGTTCCTGGTGGGCAAGTAACTGTTTATGCGCGCGATGTAAAGATGAGAGCTAAGATGGCTGCGCGGTTGGTAGGTGATAGAGCATTGGATAAACTTACTGCATATGGAATTGTGGGTAGTGGAATATTCTCAGATGTTGTCTTTCCAGTAGAAAATAAGGAAGATACCCTGGCTAAAAATGTGCGTGTACAGGATTTAGTTGCTCTGGTTGCACCAATAGTAGATGTTTCGGATAATCGTAAAATAGTCTGGTCTGTTGGTGGAACATACTGGGATGTAGATGATGGTGATGCAAATGCATGGGTGCAAAATGAGGCATTTTTCTTTGATGACCCACGATATCCACTTCCTATTGAAGCGCCAAATCGATATGTAAGATTTAATATCCATACCTGGGATGGAACTACTACTTACATCTACGAGAATCCCTATGGAGCTCCAATCGAAATTCCAAATGTGTATAAAGAGCCGCAATGGGGGCCACAAGGGAATAGACCATTAATTAGTTTAGCTCCAAATGGCGATATAATTCTACCTGCACAAAAACTCACCTGGACAGGTACAGGGACAGTATGGCCTTATCACGAGATACAAGGATATGATTTTATAGACCCACTTATCAGATATGGAATAAGGAGTGAGGAATTACCTCCACCATACCCAGGTACAGCCATTGACAAAAATAGAATCCTGCCGCCAAGAACTATTTTAATGGCAACATTACCCAATATCCCGGAGCAATATGTAGTCAATGGCAAGGTACTTATGAATGCCCCAGCATTATTCTTTGTTATCTTATTAGGTGCGGATGAAAATCCGTATAAACAATACCTATCACAAGGAATAGCCTACGCCCCTATTCCAACTAATCCTGAGAATCTTCCACGCGTAAAATGGCAGGATATTTGGGGGCGAGAACATTCAGCACCTCTTAGAACTATGGACCCACAGTTTAAAAAATCCAATGATTTCTTCCCGGTTGTCAAGGTCTATCCAACCGTGAATGATACCTATGAGCTTTATTTAGAAAATGATAATCCAACCACTGACAACCCTTATAACCATACCCCTCCATATACAAGAGATGGTAACGAAAAACTATATTTAGAATATGATGTTACAAAATCTGCTAAGTTACATCTAATTGTAAAAAACTGGAATGGGTCACGGGAATTTGAGCAAATATTTGAACCATCTGAGGAATATAAAATAAATAAAGACCAAAGTTTAATCGTTAAGAAGATTTTTAGAGGATTGGGTTTTGATACAAAATACGACCGCTATTGGCTTACTGATTATCAAAATATAGGTAATCCAACACAATTAGTAGATGAAAAAGATGACCCAATGTTCCATACATTATTCTTTAATCAAGCATTAAATACTGGAGAGAAAGAAGAAATTCATGTCTGGGCAGATATGAAAACTTATCATCCTGATGTGCACTATGAAGGTCCGATGAAGGTAAATGAAGGAAGCAGATATGTATTCCATAAACCTAAAGAAGGCCCTAACCAATATATGATAATGGATGCACATGTTCAGGCTGTTTGGGGATTATGCAGTAATGTAGAGATTTCAAAGAAGGTTGCACCTGTAAATATTGGTAACTATGGAGATACGGTATTCCATATTATCAAGGTAGAAGACCCTTATGAACCACGCGAGTTTGAAATGGAGACATATCTTAAAACCTATGGTTTTGGACGGATAACAGCAAGTACATTTGTTGGTGGTAGGATTGACGATAAACTCTGCTCACCACGATTAGCTCCTGGACATGAGACTTTTGTTAGAATTGAGGTGTGTAATAATTTAGGTGGAGGAGTAGATAACCCCTATACTCTAAGAGATGTTACGATAGAACCTGATTTCTCTGATTCAGAAACAAACAGGATAGTTAATATAGACCAATGGATGCAAATTACAGTAGATGAAATACTTAATTCTACACCGCCTGTCCATCAGGACTTGTCGTATTTACTTGCGGCTCAGGATGAGCCAAAGATACCCGACGGCTGGCGAGGAATAGTATATTTTAGAATTAAAACAATTCCTGCTAATATCCCAGAAGCAGATAAAGGTAAAGTACATAAGATAAAATTTAAAATGACATGTAATGAGCCAGGGAATGAATTAGCAAATGTAGGCTTCGAAATCCCTACCGCATGGATAGGAATAGAGGATGCTAACGCCAGTATCTTAACCACTTATGGCTCATCTACTATTGTAACTCTAACAGATGCATTTCCTTCTTTTGTAACTGTCAAAGAGGCAAAATTAGCTAATCTATCAGAAAAAACAAACTTTGAACAACTCATTGGTTTAGATGTGAATCAGAGACCAAGAGGGACACAAGCAGCTACTTATTTTGATGAAATACTGGATACGAATGTAGGATTTAATCCGGATAAAGGAACTGTAACCTTTACTTTGCCGCAAAATGCACAAATAGATGCTCAGCAGATACCATGGTATGAAGGAAGTAAACCCAAACAAGATTTTTATCTTATTGTAAAATCTATTACTGATAGTACTCGAAGTGGAATAAAGGTGGTTAACGAAGGACCTGAAATTAGATTTAAAAACCATTTTGATGAAACAGGCAGTGCTACTGGTAATCTTGAAACGGTAGTTGTCCATGGTCCTTCTATGCATCAAGAATACATAGTCAATCAGATAAGACGGGCTTTCAATGGTGAAATAACCAATACCCTTACCTTAGATGAACGAAATGAAGTAGATATAAAGGTATTATTTGTCAACTCAGGTGATGATATAGCTGAGACACCAAAGATAACCATGAACTTAGATGAAGAGGTAGATTTAATAGCTGCATATCCAGGCACTAATACTCAACAAGGAAATACAATTATCTGGGAGTGGGGAGAGGGAGGGAATATAGCCCCTGGGTCAGAGAAGAACATCTTGATAACTCTTTCGTTAACTCCCAAAAAAGGTAAAACCAAAGGACCAAAACCTACTCAAACAGAATATTTTGATTTGATTGGTTCAACAAGTATTACATATCGTGATGCATTCTTGGGAATACAGGTTACTCCTCCACCATTAGGTACTTTGACGCTACCAGCTATGGCTCCAAGCGTCACAGCACCTACAAACCTACAGGCAGTAGGACACCCAGGCTCAATATCATTAACCTGGGATTATAATATGGGCACAGACACCACATTCAATATCTATCGAACAGATATACCACCTATAGGCACCGTAAGCTTTAAACAGATTGATAACGAAATTGGCACAACTTCTTACATCGATACAACTGTTACAGAAGATATTCCTTATTATTATGTAGTAACAGCGGTAAGTAGTGGTGAGGAAGGACCTATGTCAAATGTAGGTAGTGCTACACCTATAGATATTTGGCCTCCCGGAACCATAACAGACTTGCAGGTGATAGATATTACTTCTAATTCGGCTACATTAGAATGGAGTGCTCCAGGGGATAACGATTTTAAAGGCACAGCCTCTGCTTATATAATAAAATATGCACCGATAGGTGTCAGTTGGGACAATGCAGATTTATTACCTTCACCGCCTATCCCTGGCCATGTTGGAAGTATACAACAAGCTACCATAACTGGTTTACTTAGTGATACTCTATATCGATTTTATATCCGTACTAAGGATGAAGTAGACAATTTTTCTGGTATTGCGACATTGGATAAAAAAACTCTCGTAGGACCGATTACTACTAAAACAGTGCACTTGCGAGCAGGCTGGAACTTATTCTCACTACCCCTAATACCTACCATCTCTCCATACACAGCAGAAAAGTTGGTACAGGATATAAATGCAGATGGTGGTACTGCGGATATAGTCCAGCATTGGACAGAGGGGAGTGAATGGGAAGCTTATCAAGTAGGAGTGCCTGAACCAGGACAGGAATTTCATAGAGATATGCCAATTAAAGTTGGTAAAGGCTATTTTGTGCATTGTAAAAATAATAGCGATTGGCAAATGAGAGGTAGTAAAATTGAATCACAAGCTATAAATTTCCGAGAATCATGGAATTTGATTGGTATTGGAGTAGCTACAACTACTGCTAAAAGTGTACTTCAAAATATAAATGCACAAAATGGCTCTGTTACAATTATTCAACGCTGGACCGAAGGAAGTAATTGGGTGGGCTATCAATTTGAATTCCCAGAATTCTATAATTTTACTACTAACATAGATGAAGGATACTTCATATACTCAAAGAAGGTGAGTAAATATTCACCAAACTGGCTACGGGAAACTAATTTTATTAGCACTCCTACGGATAACCAAGTAACTATATCTTGGATTACCACATCTAATCTAAAATGTAAAGTACTCTATGGGACTACGACTGCATTTGGTAATGAAGCCTTTGATGATAGAGGTGCAGGAGTTCAAGTGGATACACACTTTGTAACAATTAATAATCTAAAACCTAACACTACCTATTTCTACACCTTAGTTTGTGGTAACTCAACTGACCCGGAAGTTTATTCATTTACTACTGCACCAACCAAAAATCCACAACCTGAAGATAAAATCAGTGGGTATGTAAAGAAGGATGGAAGTCCAGTTGTAGGAGCGATTGTTTATGTTAAGATTAAAAAAACTTCAGCACAATCATCATGGGCTGCTTGCTTAACTGGTGGAGATGGTAAATGGGAAATAGATAAAAAGAAGATTAGAACTGAAAACTTAGAAGGTTTCTTCGAGTTCGTAGCCAATGATAAAATTTATATAGAGGTAGAGGCTGCTTCTGTAGGTAAAACAACACTTACAGTAGATGCGGATACTACGATTGTTGATGATATAAACTTGTAGTAACCAGTAGTTCGCTGTTTCGGGAAAGGTAAACGAACTACGAATTCCGAAAAACGAAATACTATAAACTGAGTTAAGAATGTTTGGTGTAGACACCATGCCCTTGTTATAATTATTTAAATACCTCTCTCAGTCTACACCTTACATCCGAACACCCTGCAGTTGGTAATTGGGTGAATGGTAACTGGTTAAACCTGTTACTGACAGGATGAGGAATAGTTACGAGTTACCATTCACCAGTTACCAGTTACCAAAGGAGGAAGAAAAAATGAATAGATTAATCATTAGTTTACTTACACTTGGGCTGGTTAGTAGTTTAGTATTCGCTGGGACTCCAAATAAGGTAATGGAGTCCAATATCACTGATACCCAGTTTACTATTTCATGGATATCGCAAGAACCTGAGATAGGTTTAATCAAGTACAGTGGGACAAAAACAACATTAGATAAAATAGCCTATGATGATCGAGGAAGCAGGACGGTAAGTACTACTCATTATGTAACTGTAACAGGACTAAGTCCTCAAACTACTTATTATTACGAGATTATCTCAGGTGATACTACCGTAGAGGACTTTGAGTTAACTACTGCAGAGCCTGTAATTCCAACTGGCAATGATTTAGTCTATGGAAAAATATTTCAAGCAGATGGTAAAACTCCGGCAGAAGACATTATAGTTTATTTAAGACTCCAAGACTATGATAATAAAGGAAGTCAAGATAAATCAGCACTATATTCTACCCTGGTAAATTGCGGTGGGTATTGGTATGTAAATTTAGTCAATTTTAGGACTCAAAATTTAACCAGACCATTTAGGTATTCCTCTAAGGGAGATCATCTTCTAATTCAGGTAGAAGGTGGATATTTAGGAAATACAACACTTGAAGTAGATACCAAAGATGACACCCCAGCACCTGATTTAATATTACCATAAATTGGAAGGGGAAACAATGAAAATGAACCGTCCGGGACGGTACGGGTCACTTTTGTTTGAAAGCTTGCGGTTAGAAAAGGAAGTTGAAATTGGAAATTCGAAATTAGGGAGAGAAGTAAAAGCCCAATTTCGTAAGCGTTCAGGTGGTGTAACAAAAGTAGATGTGGAAATTAAGGAGATAGGGAGATATTATTAAAAAATTGAAATTAGTAGAAACTAATAGAATTTATGGAAATTTGTTGTTTCCCACAATCAATTTCTACCTATTTTTGCTTCGCAACATTCTTCGAATTCAATAAATTTCAATCTATTTCTATTATCTTATCTCCATATCGCCCTTATCTCCTTAT
>JBFMDD010000241.1:0-3365 GCA_040754115.1 bacterium | reverse complement strand
CTACCAATTTCAATCAATTTCTATAAATTTCCATTATATTTCTATCAGTTTCTATTTTTCTTGTAGTGTGAGATGAAAGTTTCATTTTCATTAGTGAACTTAACCATACAGGTCGAATTTTTTTCTTGCAATTAGCTGACAAATAGTGTATTATAATTAAAAAGGTATAATGTAAAACACCATGGGTAAGAAAAAAAAGACTGCTAAGAAAAAAACTAAACAGGCTTTTGGAATTAAAGATTTAACCACCTTCTTTAGCCAGGAGAAAACTTTTACTACCCTATCTTTTTCACAAACGCTTATTGGATTGGTAGTATTTATTATTGCTTTCTTTATTTACTTAAAGACATTAACACCTACTGTTGGCTATCATGACTCTGGAGATATGACTGTATCTGCATTCTTGTTAGGCATTCCTCATCCACCAGGGTATCCATTCTTTTGTCTATTCGGTAAGCTATTTACCTGTATCCCAATAGGCAATATTGCATACCGCTTAAACATGATGTCTGGTCTATTTGGTGCATTAGCAGTAATGATGGTGTACTTTATAGTATTGAAGGTAGTAGGATGTGGGAGGCAGGAGGTGGTTAAATACCACTTCCTACATCCTGCCTCCCCCATCCCAGCAACAGTAGCTGCTCTAATGCTTGCCTTTTCTACTACTTTCTGGGAACAAGCAGTTGTTGCCGAGAAGTATACTTTAAATGCTTTGTTTGCTACGCTTTTAATCTTCATCTTACTAAAATGGAAAGAAGCACTGAGCATGGAGCATGGAGCACGGAGCACAGAGCAAAAAACTCCAAGCTCAATGCTCAATGCTCAACGCTTACTCTACCTATTCTCTTTCACTCTTGGCTTGTCCTTCACACATCACCTGCAAACTATTTTCTTAGTGCCAGCGGGTATTTATTTTGTCTTCATAACTATTGGCAGGAATTATAAAAAAATTCTAAACACCCAATTTATAATTAAAAATTTTATCCTGTTTACCTTACCAGTAGCTCTATATCTCTATCTACCAATACGAGCTCAGGCGAAACCTCTGGCAAATTGGGGAGACCCTGCTACTTTTGAGCGATTTAAAGAACATATTACTGCACAGGCGTATGGTGGGTTCTTTGCAGTAGATACCTTGCTCCAAAATTTGATAGAGCACATAAGCAAATTTTTTATTGACCAAGTTACTTTACTACCGCTCTTAGTTGGATTATTAGGAGGAATAATACTTTTTATCAAAAGAAGGCATTTTGCCATCTTCTTGCTTATTATTGTTATCGCTGATACCTTTTATTCTATTCGATATACTATTCCCAATATTGAAGATTACTACATACCCGCCTTTATTATAATTAGTATCTGGATAGGACAGGGAGTAGCAGGTATTATGGAGGTAGGGGCTAAGAAGTGGAAGGTAAAAGAACTCATTTACCTACTTTTCTTTGTATTACCACTCATTCCTTTATTTGCTCATTTTCAATACAATGATAGGAGTAAATATTACTTACCCTATGACCACTGTATGAATATCTTATACTCTTTAGAAAAAAATGCCATACTTATTACTAAAGGAGATGATGACCTGTTTCCTATATGGTATTTGCAATATATAGAAAAAAGACGAACAGATGTAGCTGCTTTTAATATGATATTATTTAAACATCCATGGCATATAGAACAGAACAAAGCTCAACATCCACATCTATTTTTAAGTGTAGAACCACCGCGAATAGTCAGATGTTTTAATCCACAGGGTGATGGATTAGATGACATCAGCCGGTCAAGACTGGTGGATACGGTTAATCGAAATTATCAAACATATCCTACTTATGCCTATTACATCGATTGTTTATCTAAGGAGTACTCATTGGTGATTGAAGGACTACTTTGTCGAGTATTAGAGAAAGTAGGTACAAGTAGACAACTTGAGTCTCTTGAAAAACATAAAGAATGGCTTAAATATACAAGGGGAATCTATTCTGGCAAGATTAAAGATAGAAGGGGAGTGGAGACACTTAAAACTTATGCTATGACATATTTGAATAGAGGAACTACCTATTTTACTTTAGATAGATACAAAGAGGCACTGGAGGAATTTAAAGCTGGAATTAATATTCAACCTGCCTCTAAAGACCTTCACTATAATCTTGGCGGTACATACATCAATCTTGGCATGAAAGATGAGGCAATTAATGAGTTTAAGGAGGTATTAGAGATAGACCCCAATTATACCCCTGCAAAAAATGCACTGGCAGGATTGACTCAAAAATAGGTGCTCTCTGATGAGTAGTTACTTCTTTTATTTCCTTTAAATTAACCCATATGTTCGTAGAGTTTCACGTAATTTCTCTTGATTGGTTTTTTCTAACCGAACTAATGGCAATCTTACTTCATGGGAAATCATACCCATCATCTCTAATGCCTCTTTTACAGGCACAGGATTTGTTTCAATAAACATTGCCTCGCATAATGGAAATATTTTATAATGTAGCTTTTTTGCTTTATCCATGTTTCCTTTATTAAATTCTTTGATTAAATTTGCTACATCTTTTGGGACAATGTTTGCTACTACAGAGATGACACCTACTCCACCAATTGACAATGTAGGCAATAGTGTAAAATCATCACCAGAGAGTAATACAAAATCCTCTCTACAAAGTTCAACAATTTTACTTTGTTGTTTTAAATCTCCTGTTGCTTCCTTAATTCCTACAATATTATCAATTTTGGATAATCTTGCTACGGTTTCTGGCAACAAATTCACTCCAGTTCGAGTGGGTACATTATAAAGGATTATAGGAATATCTACCTCTTTAGCGATAGTGGCATAATGTTCATAAAGCCCATTTTGAGTAGGCTTATTGTAGTAAGGTGTAACAGCTAAAATAGCATCCGCACTTACCTTTTTAGCATGTTTAGCTAAATCAATTGATTCAGTTGTACAATTTGACCCTGCACCTGCTATTACTGGTATTCTCTTATTCACAGCTTCTACAACTATATTTACTACCTCCTTGTGTTCATCATGAGATAGGGTAGCAGATTCACCAGTTGTGCCGCATGGCACTACCCCATCACTCCCTTCTTGGATATGAAACTCTATCAACTTCAATAACCTCTCCTTATCCACCTTACCTTTTTTAAATGGTGTGACTAAAGCTACAATTGAGCCTTTAAACATTTTTAAAACACCTCCCTATATTATTTGAACGCTCTCGGATAAAATTGAGCCTTGACTTTATTGGTCTTCTTGTTAATTAACAATTAACAATTGACAATTCACAATTAACAATTGACAATTCACAATTAACAATTGACAATTCACAATTAACAATTAACCATTTATAGTATCTGCACGCTTACCG
>JBFMDD010000240.1:0-14150 GCA_040754115.1 bacterium | reverse complement strand
GAAAAATTGCTATCTGTTACTTCACAAGGTACTCCTACTCCAACTTTTGTAGAGCAAGATGTTATCCCTCCAGATTCTATAACAGATTTGATAGTAGGAGACAAAACATATAATTCTATTTCCTTAACATGGACTGCCCCTGGAGATGATAAAACATTAGGTACTGCTGTAACTTACGATATTCGATATACCCTTGTTCCCATCACAGATGAAAATTGGGATGATGCGGTACAGGTAAAAAAAGAGCTAATACCAAATAAAGCAGGTACTCTTGAAAACTTTACTATATCAGATTTGTCTCCTGACACAACTTACTACTTTGCTATTAAAACTTCAGATGAAATGCTAAATTGGTCACCATTATCAAAGGTAGTAAGTGGTATAACTCTTAAAGCAGAAGATACCGATATACCTCATGCAATAGAATTTATACTGGGTAGTGAATATTCAATGAGTGAAACTAAATTTACAGATTCATTTATTCTTGTTGGACTAAATGGACATAATAAATTGAATAAAAGATTAAGTTTATTAACCAATTTACAATTATCCAGTACAATCGTTCCTTATCAATCACGATCAGTTGGGTTAGTTCAAAAATCATTAGAGTATAATGTAGGATTTTTATTTGAGCTATATAGATTTCATATTTTTAATAAAACTTCACTTAATAGTGAGCGTCATGCAGTAAGTGTTGGATTATTACTTCGAGGAGGAGGAGTAAATGTAGAGGATTCTTCCGCGAGTATCTTGGTTAGGACTTTTTATGGGGTTAGATTCGTAAGCGTTGGAAAGAAATTTAATGGTGCGTACTTATGTATTGGAGTAGGAAGGAGTGAAAATTTTGTCGATAAGGAAAAATGTCGCTTAAAAATTGAAGGGTTTTTACCAATATACAAGACAAGGTTTAAAAATACTGTCTTTATTTCATGGCTTTGTGACTCTGATGGTTTAGGGGATAAAAAAGATGAGCTAAAATTTACTGTTGGGACTTCTATGGATATAATGAAAATATTTAACCTCATTAACTTCCTATCACCTCAAGAGGAGGTTTAATTGTAGTAACCGTATCTCCTTATCCCCCTTCTTACACATTTTTAAAGTAAGGGAAGAATAATAATCTTAAACCTAACTGCACAGGTGGAATTTTTCCACGACTATTAGACATCTTGATGCAGGGAGAATATAGATGGAATCGTTAATTAGTAGAGCTAATATATTAATTGAGGCATTGCCTTATATAAAAACTTTTTTTGGTAAAATAATAGTAATTAAATATGGTGGCAAGGCTATGGTAGATGAAAAATTAAAGCATAGCTTTGCTCAAGATATAGTTTTATTGAGGTACATAGGGACAAAACCAGTCATTGTTCATGGTGGAGGACTGCAAATAAGTGATGTTATGAAAAAAATGGGTAAGAAAGTAGAATTTGTCAATGGACTTAGAACTACCGATACTGAAACCATGGAGATTGTAGAAATGGTATTGGGAGGACGAGTAAATTCTGAAATTGTCTCATTGATTAATCACCATGGTGCTCGAGCAGTGGGATTGACAGGCGTAGATGGAGGATTGATTGAAGCTTGTGAAACTTCAAAAGGAAGTTTCACTGGTCAAACAACTAAGATTAAACCAGAAATAGTTGAGACCCTTGATGACAATGGATTTATTCCTGTTATTGCACCTATTGGTATAGGAGAAGATGGGAAACGGTATAATATTAATGCCGACATGGCAGCTTCTGAAATAGCTACTACATTATCTGCTCAAAAATTAATTATTCTAACTGATATTAAAGGTATCTTGAGAGATATAAAAGATGTTAATTCATTAATCTCTACTTTAAAAGTAGAAGAAATTGATACATTAATAAAAGATGGATGTATTACTGAAGGGATGCTCCCTAAAATTAATGCTTGTAAAAAGGCGGTTAGCTCAAATAAAGTGAATAAAGCTCACATAATTGATGGCAGGATTCCACATTCTATTCTTTTAGAATTATTTACAGATGAGGGAATTGGAACACAGATAATCAGGTAAAATAAAATCTTTGGAGGTAAAAATGAATAAAAGAATTTTCAACGAGTATGGTATTGGGTTAGTATTTTTCTTAAGTATAGCCCTATTCTCTGTAGTTACGGAAGTGGTAGCTAAAGAGCAATCTGTAAAGACACAAGAAGGTACTTTAACCAAGACACCTTATCTTGGGCCTAAAAAGCGAGTAGCAGTACTTGACTTTGAGGTAAAAGCAGCAGGAGCAGAGGCCAAGATTGGCAGTAGCATGGCAGAGATGTTAATTACAGCTTTACAAAATACCGATAAGTACATTGTATTGGAACGAGAAAGTCAAGCATTTCAAGATATGTTGAAAGAGCAAGATTTAGGGAAAGCTGGTAGAATTAGACCAGAGACCGCTGCTAAGTTTGGTGAGATACTTGGTGCACAAGTTTTAATTAAGGGCGTAGTAACAGAATTCTGCCAGTTTGAAACAGTTAAAGGAATCGGACTTTTTGTTAAAGGTGTTACACTGGGAGGTGGTGGAATAATTACTGCCCATGTAGCGGTGGACATCAGAATGTTTGATGCCTCTACTGGTGAGATTATTGAATCACATCGTACTGAGCAAAAAGCCCGCACGGTGGTAGTTGCTGGAGGAGTAAAAGTAGGGGATGTAACTATTGGTGGAGTTGATTTTTATAAAACGCCACTTGGGGAGGCGGCTCGGAAGGCAATTGAAGACATGGTGGATTTTATTGTTCGACAATTAAAAACTAAACCATGGGAAGGAAGAATTGTTATTGTAAAAAATGACGAGGTGATTATAAACGCTGGGTCAGATGTAGGTATTAAAATTGGAGATGTGATGGAGGTCTGGACAACAGGTGAGGAACTAATTGACCCAGCAACAGGACTATCTCTTGGTGTAGAAGAAGGACAAAAAATAGGTACTATTGAAATAACTGATGTAAAGGAGAAATATTCAGTTGCTATGATTACTACAGGCACTGGATTTAAGAGAAATGACATAGTGAGAATGTTAGAATAAGGAGGGATAAAAAATGAAGAGGATCTTTTGTTGGCTTGGAGGAATGGTAATTTTAATGAGCCTGACTGGATGTTTCGGTATGTGGGTACCTAAAGCAGAACGAGGAATAATGGGTGTAATGAGGAAGGCATTCAATGAGATGGAGAAAGGCAATATAGATAAAGCAATAAAACAGTTGGAGGGGTATCAAAAAACACATCCCCATATACCTGATTTTAACCTTGAATGGTTTATAAGTGGATTGGCAGACTGTTATGAGAAAAAGGAAGACTTTAAGAGAGCTACTGAGTTACTTGAAGGAGTAATTGAGAAACAGCCTTACTTTGAAGGTGTATATTTCCAATTGGCAAGATTGTATCTAAAACAAGGGTTGGAAGATAAATTAAGTGCTTTATTAGAAAAGAGAAGGATACTTAATTTGGTAAACTTAGATTTGGAGATTGGACAGGTTTATGAAGGGGCAAAGAGGTTTGATAAGGCAATTGAGATATATAAGAAGGCGATTCAAGAAATTCCATCTTATTTTCAAGGATACATCCAGCTGGGAAATGCATATCGGAAAGTTGGAAGTTTTAACAAAGCTATCCATAGTTATGAGCGGGCATTGGAATATAAGCCGGAAAATTTTGAGGCGCTGTTGTGGATTGGCGGATTATATGCCATAAGTGGTAAAGGAGATAAGGCAAAAGATTCCTTTGAAAAGACACTTAATTTATATCCAGGAACATGGTTTCTCGATTATAAAAATATTCAGATGGTAAAGCAGGTAATAAGTTTCTTAAATTCCCCTGCCTATAGTCAGTATCTTCAGGATGAATTTGCTATTAAATATATGGGTGGGGATATGAATTTAGCCATAGAGGCTTGTAAAGAGATGGTTAATAAAGAACCTAAGATTTTAAAGTGGCATTTTTACTTAGGCATGGTGTATTCTCTGAAAGAGGAGAATAAAGAGGCAAAAGAGGAACTTAAAAAGGTAATTACCATTGCCCCATATTCAATTGAGGCAAAATTATCTAATGCAATTATGGAAGTTATACCTCAGGCTGAACTCTGGTGATAGAATGCTACATCAAGAGTACTTCTTTGAATTTAGTATATTAGCTAAGAATTGTCCTGTATATGATTTTTCATTCTTCAATATTTCTTCAGGCGACCCTAGAGCTACTATTTCACCGCCTGTATCACCACCTTCTGGTCCTAAATCAATGATATAATCAGCGGTTTTAATTACATCTAAGTTGTGCTCAATAACGACAATGGTATTCCCTGCATCTCGAAGTCGCATCAATACATCTAATAACTTTTGAATATCGGCAAAATGCAGTCCTGTGGTTGGTTCATCTAAAAGATATAGTGTTTTACCCGTAGCACGCTTACTTAATTCCGTTGCTAATTTTACTCGTTGTGCCTCTCCGCCAGATAGGGTAGTTGCTGACTGACCAAGTTTAATATAACCCAATCCTACATCCGAAAGGGTCTCTAACTTGTGTTTAATATATGGTATATTTGCAAAGAAGTTTAATGCCTCATCTACTGTCATATTCAATACATCTGCAATATTTTTACCTTTATATTTTATCTCTAATGTCTCGCGATTGTATCTTTTACCTTTACATACCTCACAAGGAATATAGACATCTGGTAAAAAGTGCATTTCAATCTTAATAATTCCATCTCCTTGACATGCTTCACATCGCCCACCTTTAACATTAAAACTAAACCTGCCCGGTTTATATCCACGCATTTTAGATTCTGGAAATAAAGAGAAGAATGTTCGAATATGTGTAAAAGTTCCAGTATAGGTAGTTGGATTGGACCTTGGTGTGCGGCCAATTGGGGACTGGTCAATATTAATTACTTTATCTAAATATCTTAACCCGACAATCTCTTTATGTTTGCCTGGTTTAGTACGACTTCGAGAAAGGTGTTGCATCAAAGCGGGATATAAAATCTCAGTAACAAGTGTACTTTTCCCAGACCCTGAAACTCCAGTGATACAGGTAAAAAGTCCTACTGGGATTTTGACATCGATATTTTTTAGATTATGTTCTGCCGCTCTGCGGACTTCGATAAATTTTGACTTCGGCTTAAGACGGTGTTTGGGTATAGGGATCTTTAATTCACCTTTTAAATATTTACCTGTTAAAGAATCATTATTATTAATAATTTGTTCAGGTGTACCTTGAGCAACTACAAATCCTCCTTTCTCTCCTGCTCCTGGACCCAAATCAATCACATAATCCGCCAGTCTAATAGTAGCTTCATCATGCTCAACCACAATCAATGTATTTCCTAAATCTCGTAAACAACATAGAGTATCCAAAAGTCTTTTATTATCCCGTTGATGCAATCCAATACTTGGCTCATCCAGGATATAAAGTACACCCATTAATCCAGAGCCAATTTGTGTTGCTAATTGAATTCGTTGAGCCTCTCCTCCAGCTAATGTTCCTGCGGGACGGTCTAATGTAAGATAATCTAAACCAACATTGATCAAAAATTCCAATCTTCGCTTTATCTCTTTAAGTATTTGACGGCTAATGAGTGTTTCCTTCTTGTTTAATTTTAAATTCTGGAAAAAGCCATGTGCTTTTTTAATTGATAATTTAGTTACATCTCCAATTGACATATTTTGTATAGTTACCGCTAAACTTTCCTTTTTCAATCTTGCTCCTTCACATGCAGGACAGGGTTGATTACTCATAAATTCTGAAATCTCTTCGCGCGACAATTCTGAATCTGTGTTTTTAAATCGCCTTTCTAAATTGGGGATTACCCCTTCATACTCTCCCCAATATCGATAAGTTCCATATCGAGTCCGATAATATTCCCCTGCGGTTCCATAGAGCAAGATATGTTGATGTTCCTTTTTTAAGTCTTTAAAAGGGACATCCAATCTAAAACCGTGCTGTCTTGCTACTCGTTCTAATGTATGTTGTAATCTCTCCCATGGAATTCCCCATGGTCTAATTGCACCATCATAAACACTTAAATTTTTATTTGGTACTACTAAATCAGGGTCTACCTCTAACTTAACTCCTAATCCTTTACAGGTATGGCAAGCACCGTAGGGACTGTTAAAAGAAAACATTCTTGGCGAGAGTTCTTCATAACTAATGCCACAATGTACACAAGCCAATTCTGAAGAGAAGATTAAATCCTCTTTTCCATCTACCTCAATAAAAACTATTCCTGTTGATAGTTTAAAAGCAGTCTCAATTGAATCTGCCAATCTACTTCGTTCACCTACCAGGTTAGCCTGTTTAAGGACAAGTCTATCAACTACTACCTCGATATCATGTTTTTTATTTTTATTTAGCTTAATATCCTCTTCAATGCTGTATATCTTTTTATCTATTCTTAGGCGGACAAACCCTTCCTTTCTTATAGTTGTAAGTATTTCTTGATATTCCCCCTTTCGTCCTCGAACCAGAGGTGCAAGTATTTGAATTCGAGTTTTATCTTTAAGATTCATCACCTGGTCAACTATTTCATCTATGGTTTGTTGGGTTAATGGTTTTTTACATTTATAGCAATGAGGTTTACCAATCCTTGCAAATAGAAGTCTTAGGTAATCATATATTTCAGTAACGGTTCCGACAGTAGAGCGTGGATTTTTACTTGCAGTCCGTTGTTCAATAGCTACGGCAGGGGATAATCCTTCGATGTAGTCGACATCTGGTTTTTCCATCTGTCCTAAAAACTGTCTTGCATAAGCGGATAAGGATTCTACATATCGTCTTTGTCCTTCAGCATAGATAGTATCAAATGCTAAAGAGGACTTACCAGAGCCAGACAAACCAGTAATAACTACCAATTTATTTCGAGGTATTTTTATATCTATATTTTTTAGATTATGTTCTCTTGCTCCTTTAATGAAGATAACATCTTTTGAAGGCACTTTTGCTCTCCTGATATAAATTAAGGAGAAATGGGAAAGGGACTCCATTTCTCCTCTTTAAATTAACAATTCACAATTGGCAATTGATAATTAACCATCATATTATTTCCTTTTGCCACTTTTATCAGGTTCAAATATTAATTGTGAATTGTAAATAGTTAATTGATAATTGTCAATTAATTACGGATTAGGGATATTTACCAATTCTGATTTTGGGGTTATTTTTTCCATTATTCTATCCAAATCTGAATAGGAATAAAACTCTATTTCTATTTTCCCTTTTCCTTTAACAGTTTCTTTAATTCTAACTTTAGTTCCTAATATTCGCATCAAATCTTCTTCGCAGGCAACGATGGTTACATCTGGTTGACTAGTTTCATGTGTTTCACGTGAAACAATCTCACCCTTTTTCATTCGTTTGACCAATCCTTCAACTTTACGGACGGACAGGCCTTTTTTAACCACTTTCTCACAGGCTTCTATTTGTTGAACTTCAGATTCCAAGCTCAATATTGCCCTTGCATGCCCCATTGAGATAGCACCACTTGAAACCTGTTCTTGAATCTCAAGTGGTAATTTTAATAAACGAAGGGTATTGGCAATTGATGTCCTATCCTTTCCTACTTCCTTGGCTAAATTCTCCTGGGTTAGATTAAATTCCTTAATTAGTTTTTGATAAGCCTCCGCCTCCTCCATAGGATTTAAATCCTGTCGTTGAATATTTTCAATCAATGCAATTTCTAATGCCTCGCTGTCTACTACATCTTTGACTATCGCTGGTATGCGGTCTAATCCAATTGCCTTAGCAGCCTGAAGCCTTCGTTCACCAGCTATTAATTCATAACCTTCTTTATAAGGTCTTACTAAAACTGGTTGAACTATACCTTTCTCTTTTATTGAGTCAGCTAACTCCTTCTGCTTTTCAACATCAAAATATCGCCTTGGCTGATAACGACTTGATTTAATCTCTGAAATCTTGACCTCCCGTATATTCTCCCCCTCTATTTTAACATCAGGAAGTAACGCCTCTAATCCTTTACCTAAAGCAATCCTCTGCATTTTAAAATCCTCCTTTTAGTTAAACCTTCTGATAGAACCAATAATGAGCTGAAAAACAGGTGTAATGATGTTTCAACTCTCGATGAATCTCAAACCTTACTTTAGTCTTATCCGAAGTTATATGCCTGCCTGCAACTGTATAAACTGTCTCAGTCCAATTATCCTCTGCATTACGGTGATTCCATACACCAAGTAGTTTATCATTGATATAAACCTCTAATGGGGTAAATGTCATAGTCCTTTTGATTATCTTCAAATCTCTTCCTGGGGTGGTATCAATTACCATACGCTCTCCCGCAGTAATCATTCTTCCTGCATCAATAATCACATTACCCAGCTCCTCAAGGCAAGGAAGTTTAAGTGCCTGATCCTGATAATTCATTCCATAATACATTCCTGGCTCTGATTCCCAAAATTTATATTTATGTTTTAATTCACTTTCTAAATCACCTACATCAACTTTATCTACCAATTTATACCACTCTAACTGCTTTAAAATATCTGTAGATTGAATTTCATCACCTGAATGTGCAAATTCCCAATCAATCTTATAAACCACCATTGGTGCCCCACTACCTGCAATTGTTGGTCGAAGTAATTTAAATTGAGCTATCTCCTCCTCTAACATCCCAAGTCTATCAAAGACAAACCAATTAGGATAAATGATAAAATATTGAGGATAGTGTTTTGAGTCTAAATTTTCAAGATGCTCATAAACACTTCCTGCTCCATTTACCCATGAACGCGCCATTCCTTTAGTCCCCAAACCAAGCAGATCAATAACATATCTATTCCCAAAATATTTTAATGCCCCAAGGTCATTTACAGCAATTATAGCATCTTCTGGAAGATTTTCATCTATCCATTTGCCTAAGGTCATTTGCTGAAAATAAATATCCTTGCAGTTCTTCCCATACGCTACCCCAAAATAGATTGTACTCAAAAAAGCAAAACTTAATAAAAAAGAACTTAATCCATAAAATACATACTTGGAATTATTAAACGAAGAAACTGCTCTACTCATTAAATCACTAAAGTGATAAATTCCTAAAAGTGTAACTATGAGGAAAATAGAGTAATAGGGAATAAGATACCTATGCCAGTGCCATTTAAAAGGAAGTGCTGTTGCTACTGCTAATGTTCCTATGAAGAAACAAACTGAAACTATAATTCCAAACTTTGACCTTTCTTTAAGAATTAAGAAAAGGACACCAAATAAAAAGAAGATTAAAGAAAATGGAGCAAAATATACACTTACCTGTCTTCCTTCATTAGTCTCCATCTGAACAGAAAATTCACCATTAAATCCACTAAAAATATCCTTTAAAATATACGCATAGTATTTACCTGATGTAGCTACCATATCCAATAAATTAACATTTGGTTTTGTCAGGACAGATTTTGCAGTCATTGTATTAGCACTTAATGTGCCATTAAATATATAATTTAATCCTATCTGCCCAATCCCTAATCCAATTGGAATGAGAAAATAATAGCTCTTTTTCCTCTTTAATAAAAAAATACTGCAAAAGATAACTACCGCAAGAAAGAACCCTTCTGGTCGAGCTAATGTCATAAAAGAGGCAGACCAAATAGTCAGTTTATATCTCTGTTCGTTATCATCTAATTCTAAAAGGAGTGAATACATTGTAGCCAAAATTGCAGTAGTGAATAATCCTGCATCCATGCCACTCAAAAAAACCCAGATGATAGGACCATTAAAAAGAAACAAAAGACACATTAAAACGCCAATTTTATAATTAATTAATCTCTTCCCAATATTGAATACCAACCAGCCAGAAATGGTCAAAAATATTACCCCTAAACTAAATGTATAATAAAGTATGGCTATTTTATCAAACCCGAGTAAAAATCCTGGAATTAAGAAAAAAGGATAAATTATGCTGGTAGCTCCTGTAGTTGGAGAATCGCCAGTATTATATTGCAAAGGATGTCCGTGGATTAACTGCCAGGTATATTGAAGAAAAATAAAGGTGTCATCCAATGGAGTAGACAAATGACCCATTGTATAATAAAACATTGTGCATAAGTAAAAAATTGATACGAGAAGAGTAATAATTAAAATCCATATAATCTCTTTATGTTTAAATATTCCCTTCAAAGAAATTAATTCTCCCCTTTGTTAACTTCCTCTTGAAAGAACCAATAGTAAGCTGATGAATAGGTATCTTGTTGTTTATCCTTTATCTCAATGTGTATCTTTGTCTGAGTTGAAGTAATCCATTTACCAGGAATAGCAAGAATAGATTCAACCCACAGATTTCCATAATTTCTTTCATCAATCCATTTCTTGCGATATTTTTTATTTACCACAACATCTAATTTTAAAGGTCCAGTAGTCCGCATAACTATTTTCATTCCATGATTTGGCATGGTTTTAATTACCATACTTTCTCCACCTGATAGTACACGACCTCCATCAATCACCATTCGAGGATTATTTAGACAGGGGAATTCATATACATAGGTGGTAATATCTAAACCTGGCTCTGCCTCCCAAAATCTATAATTGTGCTCAGATTCACTATCTAAATTAGCAATATCAATCTTATCTATCAATTTATGATTATTGAATGAGGTAACTGGTTCATCACCACTATTTGCTAAACTCCAGTTTGTCTTATAGACATTTATTGGTTCGATTGCACGCACCCCAACTACCTTTGCAGAATGTACTTGCTCCTTTAACAAACCCGAATGAGTAAAATCTAATCTGTCAAGGATAAAACACTCAGGATAAAGTTTTTTATCCTCAAGCCATTCAAATATACTCCCAACACCATTCTGAGATGCCTTAGCTAATCCTTTAGTCCCCACTCCCAATAAATCAATAAAGTTTCTATTCTCATAGTATTTTAATGTGTTTATCCCAGTCATTGCGATTGTAATATTTGGAGGAATATTTTCTTTTACCCAGTTAACTAATCCAACCTTTTGATGATAATTATCCTTACAATTTTTGCCATATGCTACGACAAAAAATGATGTGCCAAACACAGAAAATGCAATGAAGAAAGCAGAGATACCATAAAAAGTCTCTTTTAAAGGCATAGTAGATACCATGTTTGTTATTGCCTGTGAGAAATGATAAATTCCCATAACCACCCCTATAAGAAATAAAGGATAATATGGAATGATGTACATATTCCAAGAGTAATCTGTAGGAAAGGTAATTGAGGCAAGACCAATCCCAATAAAAAACCAACTAATAATCAGTATATTAAAACCTAATTTCTTTGAATATATCTCTTTAATCGCTAAAGGTAATGCACCTAATAAAAAGAATAATAATGAAAAAGGGGCAAAGTAAGTTGCACTCTGTCCTGCATTAGAATCTATCATCTCTGAGTATGTGCCATTAAAACCTCCAAATATCTCTTTTAAAAGATAGACATAAAATTTAATCGACCTGGCTAAAATTTCAAGTAAAGGTGTGTTAGGAGAGAATAATGGAGACTTAGCTTGTAGTAAAGTAGAAAAGATACTACCTGTTAGAATTAAATTTAAAAATAAATAGCTGACCCCAACAACAGCCGGGATAAAAAGATATAGATTCTTTAATTTTGCCACTTCCCCTTTAAGTATTATGTTCAATATAAGGATTAATACAAATAAGATTGAAAGAATGATTCCTGCAGGATGAGCAATAGCCAATAACGCTCCCAAAATAATTGTCTTTTTGTAACCACTATCCTGTTCTTGTAGGAGGGAATAAAGGGTAGCTAAAATTATAGTACTAAAAAGGCCAATCTCCGTCCCACTTAAATATCCCCAGGTGATAGGTCCATTAAGAATAAAAAGAAGACTTGCAATTATCCCTAAACTTTTATCAAAGATGAGCATTCCTATCTTAAAAATCAGCCAACTCGATAAAAAGAGGAATAAAATTCCAAGTAGAAACGAATAATAAATTATCCAATCACCACTTAAACCAATGAAAAATCCTGGAGCTAAAAGAATTGTATACAGAAGACTACTTGCCCCAGTCGTAGGAGCTTCCCCTGAATTATATTGAAATGGATGTCCTTGTGAGAATTGGTTAGCATAATGAAAGTGTAAAAAGGAATCATCAACTGGCAGGAAGAAATGTCCACCCGTATAATAGAAAGTAGAAATTAAATATAAAATAGTTATTCCTATCACCATGCTAATAAGAATATGATAATATTTAGGAGTGGTAGTTAATAATTTAACTTTTTTGCGTTTAAACTCTGGTTTTACTTTTTTCTTTTTTACTTTAGCCATGTATTTTTACTTCCTCCTCTGTTACCACACCACCATCACGGCTAATTATTTCTCGGGCTAACTGCATATAAGCCTCCGCACCCGTAGAAGTAATTTCATAAAGAATAATTGGTTTACCAAAACTTGGTGCCTCTGAAAGTCGTACATTACAGGGAATGATAGTTTGATACACCTTATCTTTGAAACACTTTCTAATCTCGGCTGTAATCTGTTGAGAAAGATTAGTCCTCGCATCAAACATAGTCAGAAGTATCCCTTCAATTGTTAGATTAGGATTAAGTTTATTTTGAACAAGGGTAATTGTTCCTAAAAGTTGACCTAATCCTTCTAATGCGTAATATTCACATTGAATAGGAATTAAGACTGTATTTCCTGCAACTAGAGAATTTAATGTGAGTAAACCTAATGAAGGTGGAGTGTCAATAAAGATATACTGATAGTCATTCTTGAGCTCTGCGATAGCATCCTTTAATTTTGATTCCCTTCTTTCTATAGGTACTAATTCTATTTCAGCACCAGTCAAAGTAACATTGGATGGAATTAAATCCAGATGTTCCAGTTCGGTTTTACAAATAGCTTTATTAATTGGTTCCTTTCCAATCAAAACCTCATAAATATTAGGGTTGCATTTATGTTTATCAAACCCTAATCCACTTGTCGCATTAGCCTGGGGATCCATATCAACAATTAGACAATGCTGTCCTAACATAGATAAACATGCAGATACATTTATAGCGGTAGTGGTTTTACCAACTCCACCTTTTTGATTTGCAATAGTAATTATTCTACCCATAACATTATCCTCCCGCAATTCTTTCTAAATTCTGGAGTGCAAGAGTACCCAAGACGCTATCTTCTTGCTCTTGCTTTGGCTAAAAAGCGGTAGCAAACTACCGCACTCCATACAATACCCCCTGAGTTGTTACAAATCTTTTATATAATCACTTTAACTTAAAGTGGAAGTTTTTACAACGGTTTTTTTTGAGGAATACCTGGCCTTCGAGGATAGTTTGAAGGTGTTGATTTTATCTTCTCTATAATGACTAAGTTTTTATCCTCCTGCACAATTGGCAAAGTTATTCGTCTTTGTTCTTTAAATCTTCCCCCTAAAATATCTATAGCTTTTTGTGCCTGTATTAATTCATCTTTTATATCAAGTCCTTTTTGCGAGATGAATAATCCGCCTATTTTTAAAAAAGGTAATGCACATTCAACTAGAGTATTTAATTTAGCCACCGCTCGTGCCAGCACTAAATCATATCTCTGGCGGTATCCTTCTTTCCTTCCAAAATCTTCAGTTCGACCTAATAAAATTTCAAACTCTATTTGTAGTTGTTTTTTTAGTCGATAAAGGAATTCCACATGTTTTTCGCTTGAATCCAATAAAGTTAAGTTTATCTCTGGATAACAAATCTTTAGTGGTACCCCTGGGAATCCCGCTCCAGTACCAATATCAATTATATTCATCCCATTAGCCGGCGTAAATCCTAAAGAACAAGTCAATGAATCAAGAAAATGTTTAATAATGATTTCTTGTGATGTCTTAATTCCTGTTACATGAACCTCTTGATTATAAACTTTAAGTGTGTTTAAATATATAAAAAACAATCTTATCTTAGGGTTGTTTAAGGTAATCCCTAATTCTTCTACACCTTGTCTGAGCAATTCTTTTAACTTGTTTTCTTCCATCTTTATCTTATTTTGAAACTACGCATAGTGTATTATTGTATTATATAGTACTATATTTTAGTTTATATGTCAAGTATAAATCTTATCCTGAAATCGGCAAGTAGCGGAGTAAAAAGGGGAGAGGGAGGTGAAAAAGAAGGCTATTTTGATAAATTTGGGAGAGAATTAAGGATAAGATGAAGGGA
>JBFMDD010000239.1:0-7002 GCA_040754115.1 bacterium | reverse complement strand
ACTACTATAATCCCTCTCTGTGCTATTTTATTTTATTTATGCTCTCTCCAATAATCTTGAACAACATTTTCGATAATCTTATTCCTATTTATCCCTATTTTTTAGAATTCAGGTATACCTGAATTCTATTGTCTTTTATCTTTCTTTTATCTTTTTTTATTATCTTTTTTATTGCCAATTCCCTCTATTTTTCATAGATTATGCTTATGAATGGCAGGTTATCCCAAAATCAAAATTACTATGAATTTATCCCAAAATCAAAATTACTATGAATTTACAGATGAAGGCAAATGATGTCGTAAAAATGGATTTAAATTTCATTATAGATGCCCTCAAAAAGGAATTTGATATATTATCAGGTAAAAATATTCTAATTACAGGAGGTGCTGGCTTCTTAGGTTATTATCTTGTTCAGTCCATATTGCACTGGAATAATTTTAATAAAAACAAGAAAAAAATCGAGCTCTGGTTTTTCGATAATTTCATACGAGGAGTTCCAAAGTGGATTGCAATGTTAGAGCAAAGACATGATATACATATCATAAAACATGATATTACAACTCCATTACCAAAGAGCAACGTTGCATTTTCATACATTATTCATGCTGCATCAATTGCGTCCCCCTTTTACTACAGGCTCCACCCAATAGAGACAATGGATGCTAATGTTCAAGGATTGCGTTATTTGCTTGAGCATGCGCTAAAACAAAAGGAGAACAATGAGCCAGTAGAAGGTTTTTTGTTTTTCTCTAGCAGTGAAATTTATGGAGATCCAACTCCAGATAATATACCAACTCCTGAAACCTACCGAGGGAATGTCTCTTGTACCGGTCCAAGAGCATGTTATGATGAATCAAAGAGATACGGAGAGACCTTATGTGTTAATTTTGCCAAACACTATGATCTTCCTATTAAAATAGCACGACCATTTAATAACTATGGTCCAGGATTAAAGATAAGTGATAGAAGGGTCATACCAGATTTTGCAAGAAACATATTTGCTAATGAAGATATTATAATGCTTTCTGATGGGTCACCGACAAGAACTTTTTGTTATGTAGCGGATGCTATTGTTGGTTATTATAAGATACTAATAAATGGTCATTCGGGGGAAGCATATAATGTTGGTGTGGAGGAACCAGAAATATCTATAATGGAACTCGCTGAGCAAATGATGGACATTGGTAAAAGGCATTTTGAGTACACCGGAAAAATAGTCCATAAAATTAGTGAAGATAAAGAATATCTTACAGATACTCCAAATCGTCGCTGTCCTGACATTACCAAGGCTAGAGAACAGTTAGGTTATTCTCCATCAATTAGCCTTGATGAAGGTTTGTTGCGAACAATGTATTGGTATAGTGAAAATTTGCATTGGGAGGATGGATGATGAAGGTATCTATAATAGGAGGAGGTTATGTGGGTATAGTTACAGGAGCATGCTTGGCGGAGAAGGGTTTTTACGTTACCTGTGTTGATATAGACAAGGAAAAAGTCGAAAAAATAAATAATTGCATCCCACCAATTTTTGAAAGGGGCTTAGAAGATTTGCTAAAAAAGAATGTAATTAATAAGCATCTCGATGCATCTACCGATCTTAAAAAAGCAGTAATGGAAAGTGAGATTTCAATTATTACTGTCGGTACGCCATTTGATGGTGAGAAGATTGACATCAGTTACATAAAAAAAGCAGCAGAAGATATTGGGAATACATTAAAAGAAAAGAATGCATATCATGTAGTTGTCATCAAGAGCACAATCACTCCTGGAACAACTGATGAAGTGGTGTTACCCATTCTGGAAAAGCATTCTGGGAAAAAAGCGGGGGTTAATTTTGGCGTTGGAGTGAATCCTGAGTTTTTAAGAGAAGGATGTGCAGTAAATGATTTTATGGTTCCAGACCGTATAGTAATTGGCGGGATAGACAAAAAAACAATTGATAAATTATTGGAATTATATAAAGACTTTAATGGAATTGATAAATTAATAACAAATAATAAAACAGCCGAGATGATTAAATGTGTATCAAATAGCTTGCTGGCAACATTGATATCTTTCTCAAACGAAATCGCAAATATCTGTGCTTTAACACCGAATGTTGATATAAAAGAGGTGATGGCAGGAGTGCACTTAGATAAACGTTTCAATCCGATTTTGATTGATGGTACTAGGGTGAACCCTGGATTCTTAAGTTATTTGGAGGCGGGTTGTGGTTTTGGTGGGGGTTGCCTCCCAAAAGATGTAAAAGCACTTATTTCTTATGCTGAGAATAAAGGGGAGAACCCTAAATTATTAAGAAATGTTATAGAAGTTAATCAGGAACAGCCTAACAAGCTGATACAGTTACTCAACAAATACTATGGATCATTTAAAAATTTAAATGTTGGGGTATTAGGATTGGCTTTTAAACCTGATACCGATGACATGAGAGAGTCTCCAGCAATTCCAGTTATTAAATCATTACTTCAAAAGGGAGCACATATTAAGGCATATGATCCAGTAGTTAAAGAAAAAGCTAAAAAAATATTTGGTACGGATAATATCAAATATCCAGAAAGCTTAAACGAAACTTTGCTTGCTGTTGATGCGGTAATATTGATTACACGGTGGGACGAATTCAAAGACTTAGGTAGTTTGATAAAAGACCTAAAACCACAACCTTTAATTATTGATGGGCGTAGAATGCTAAATAAGATAGATTATAAAAAGTATGAGGGGATTGGATTGAACCATGAAAAATAGAGACTTGAAAAAGGAGATTTTTGACCTTGTTGCCGAGTACTATGCAGAAAAACATAAAGCCAAGCCCTTTGTGCCTGGAGAGACGTACATTCCGTATGTAGGACGTATATATGATGAAAAAGAAATGATCTCTTTAGTAGATTCTGCCCTTGATTTCTGACTTACAGCAGGGAGGTTTGCAAAACAATTTGAGGAAGAATTTGCAAAGTTCTTAGGAGTAAAGCATTGCATTCTAACCAATTCCGGTTCTTCTGCTAATCTCTTAGCTATATCTGCTTTAATCTCTCCCAAATTAGGGGAAAGAAGACTTAAACCAGGTGATGAAGTTATAACTACTGCATGTGCCTTTCCTACCACTGTGAATCCAATTATTCAGAATAACCTAATTCCTGTTTTTCTTGATGTAGATATTGGAACTTATAATGTACAGGCGGATAAAATTGAAGAGGCATTATCCGAAAAAACTAAAGCCATCTTTTTAGCTCATACTCTTGGTAACCCATTTAACCTCGATAAAGTTTTAGAAATATGTGAAAAATACAATCTTTGGCTGATAGAGGATAACTGTGATGCATTGGGGTCAAAATATAATGATAAATATACTGGAACTTTTGGGCACATAGCTACTTTTAGTTTTTATCCTGCTCATTTCATAACCATGGGCGAGGGAGGGGCGTTAGTTACGAATGATACTCAGTTAAAGCGGCTTATTAGGTCTTTTAGAGACTGGGGAAGAGACTGTTGGTGTGAATCTGGACATGATAATACCTGCGGTAAAAGATTCGGTTGGCAGTTAGGTAGTTTGCCTTTTGGATACGACCATAAGTATATTTATTCTCACATTGGGTATAATTTAAAAGTTACAGATATGCAAGCAGCAGTAGGCGTGGCGCAGTTAAAAAAGCTTCAAAAGTTTATAGAAGTAAGAAAGAAGAATTGGAGATTCCTTTATGATGGATTGGAAAAATATGAAAAATACCTTATCTTGCCCAAAGTAGAACCGAAAGCTGATCCCAGTTGGTTTGGATTTCCATTAACAGTTAAAGAAAACGCTCTTTTTTCAAAGAACGAAATCGTTAATTATCTGGAAGAAAACAAAATTGGCACAAGACCGCTTTTTTCAGGAAATATTACTCGTCATCCAAGTTTTGAGAATGTGAGATTTCGTATTTATGATGATCTCAAGAATACAGATTTTATAATGAATAATACCTTTTGGATTGGAGTTTATCCGGGTCTTACGAACGAGATGATTAGTTATATATTAGGGAAGTTTGAAGATTTTTTCAAAGGTGATAGGAATGCTAGCTAAAAATCCAAAGGTAAGTGTGTGTATTCCTAACTATAATTATGGTCATTTCATTGGTGATGCGATTCGAAGTGTGTTAGCTCAAACTTACAAAGATTTTGAACTAATTATAGTGGATAACTGTTCTGCAGACAACTCTGAAGAAGTAATTAAAAGCTTTCGCGATCCACGAATTAGATTCTATAAAAATGAAAAGAATATTGGAATGACAGCGAATTGGAATAAATGTCTTTCGCTTGCCAGAGGTGAGTATATATCTATTTTACACGCAGATGATGTATATTTACCAAACTTTTTAGAGGAAGGGGTGAAAGTTCTTGATACAAATCCAAAAGTGGGAATGGTTTACTCTCAAGTAAAATATATCAATGATAAGGGAAAGGTTATTGGAGATAGTAGAGGATTACAACCTTTAAAAAGTTATGTTCTCGCGGGAGAAAAAGAGTTCCAAAAACTTGTAACGCACAGTACTAATATTTTTTGTCCTGCGGTTATGGTTAGAAAAAGTATTTACAATGCCATAGGTAATTTCGATGAAAGTTTTTCTCTAGCTTCAGATTATGATATGTGGTTGAGAATCTCTCTAAATTACGATGTAGCTTTTATTTCTCAACCTTTAGCTTGCTATAGAGTTCATGAGGACTCCGAAACTACCTTGAATCTGAATATGTTAGTTAAGGAAGATTATGAGGTATTAAAAAAGACATATTCAAATTTATCAAAGGAAAAACAATACTTTCGTAACCTTGTATTAACTGCTTTAAGGAGGATCTCAAAAAAGAATTTGTGGATTGCTATTAAATATTTAAGTAGAGGAGAAAACGAAACAGCAAGAAAGTATATTTCTTCATACATTATCGAAAATAGCTCATCAATGGGAGTCTATATTCTTTTGTTATTAACATACCTTGGATGGATTGGGAAAGTTATTATCAAAACGGGAATGTTGTTCTCCAGAAATTATCAAGCAAAAGCAATGTTGATTAAGCTATGGCAAACCTTATGAGAGGGAAATAAAAATGAGGATAGTTTATGTATTAGCAAATGACAGAGGGGGATTGCCACATTATGCTGCGCAACTATCAGAATCAGTATCTAAATATGCTGAAGTTACTGTATTAAAGCCAGAAAAAACTACCGCTGATTGTATATTCCCAAAAAATGTAGAGGTTATAAACGCCTTTAAGCCCCTCAATATATCATTTGTTAACATTTATAAGCACCCTATGAGAGTATTTATCTATAGTAATTTAAGAAAACTTATCTCGTATGGTAATATAGACACAGTAGATAGGATTAATCCCAATATTGTTCATTTTATTAGTTGCCCATTTCAATTACTATTGTTTATTCATAAAATACAAAAAAATTACAAAACTATAGGCACGCTTCATGATGTCCCAACTAGAATGCTACCTTGGGATTTCATAGAATTTATTCTTACACCTATAGCGGTGTCCCAGTATATCATTAAAAGAATTTTTGAAATTGATTCCAATTTTACTAAGATAATTGTTCATACAAAAGCTAACAAAGAAACTTTGGTTAGGAGGAGGATAAAACCGCAAAAAATTGCTATTATACCTCATGGGGTTTATAACTTCTTTAAGGATAAATATTCAACGAATAAGGAAGAAGAGAAAAATACTATATTATTTTTTGGAAACATTGTACCAGTTAAAGCTATTGATGCTCTTATAGATGCTATACCGAAAATAAAGTCGGAAATACCAGATATTAAACTTACAATTGCTGGTGATGGAAAGATACCAGAGCAAAGTTGGAAAATTATCAAAAGACATAAACCAAACTTTGAGATTCACAATTATTTCATCCCAAATGAAAAAGTAGGGGAGTTTTTCTCTCGCGCCAGCCTTGTAGTTATACCGAACAGAAGCCAGGAAGGACATAGTGGCTCGCTAACTGTGGCTTACTCCTTTGGAAAAACAGTTGTTACAACAAATGTTGGTGAATTTCCTATTTTAGTAAGAGATGCTGGCTGTGGTTTAATAGTTCCTCCTGATAATCCAGAAGTTCTGGCAGAAGCGATAATAAAACTTTTAAAAGATGATAAATTGAGAAAAGAAATGTCAAAAAATGCGCTAAAGAAAGCAGAGGAACTTTCTTGGGATAATATAGCGAAGATGCATATGAATGTTTATGAAGAGATACTCAATGAGCGAACAAAGGGAAATTAAAGTAGATATTGTAAAACTTGCCTTAGCTGTTCAATTAGCGGTCTTTGGATTAATAGGGTTAGATAAAATTGGTATCGACATTCCAATACTAAGACAAATTCTTATATTTTTCTATTTAGCATTCATCCCTGGAATACTCATCCTTAGACTGCGAAATGTAAACCTGAGTCCAACAAAGACATTTCTTCTTTCTTTTGGCATAAGCTTAGTATTCGTTACCTTCATATCTACCCTTGCTAATCTCCTTCTCGCTTCAACAGGATTTGAAAAACCTATATCTGAAATACCTATTCTCATATCCATAAGCATTCCAGTTTTATTGCTCATCGGAGCATGCTATTTTAAAGGTAAGCCCAAAATATCTCTTTCAGATGATTCTAAATTATCCCTCTTACCTCCTTTTTTATTTCTTTTATTACTTCCACTTATTAGCATACTTTCATCTTACATATCATCGGTAGGAGGAAATGATTTCTTTGTTCTTCTGTTATTAGCTACAATCGCGTTTATTCCTCTTATTGCAGCTTTAGGCAAGCTTCAGGAAAGACATTATCCTTTACTCATACTGAGCTCTTCAATTTCATTGGCATTTCTGAGATTTGGGGACTTTGTTTTCAAGGCTTGTTCACAAATAAAAAATATTATACATAACAGATAATTAATAAGTTTACTACTTTTCATTTTATATTTAGTTTAATTTAAATCTTTCCTAATCTGGTAACAAGAACATCATCATCTTTAACATGAAATATT
>JBFMDD010000238.1:0-5076 GCA_040754115.1 bacterium | reverse complement strand
CTAATGATGGCAGAGATGGAAACTTTTATTTCCATCAGGGGGACACCTCCTTTCTTTTTTTAGGGTGTCCCTCATTATATATCATATGCCAAAGTTTATGCAACTAACATTTTTGGGACAGTGCTAATATTTTTTATATCTCTGGTATTGCGGAAAATTTTAATTCCAATAACCCTCATACATATGGTATCTTTTGTAATTCTTCCTCTCCCAATATTAGTAATTGTAATATATTTGAGATTAGCAGTAAAAGTGGAATTTATAGATCTTCTAACTCGTATGGGATATATTGTTCTTCTTTTTCGTCTCCAATTATTTCTGACTGTTATATTTCTCGAATCATTGCTATTTGCGACCAATGTAGGAGTTCTGCATATGCATATGGAGTTCATACTATTTCTTCATCACCCAGTATTTCTGGTTGTAATATTTCATCCATCATTGCCATGAGAGAATATCCACCTGGAGATTCTATAATAATTTCATATGGTATTTATTGTTCTTCTTCCTTATTACCCTTAGTTAAAAATAATAATATTTATAATATTATAAATTATAACTTTTGGACAGATACTGAGGATGCCCAAATTGCAGAATATAATTGGTGGGGTTCTGATCCTCCTGATACCAATAAGTTTTCAAGTAATATTGATTATACCCCATGGCTTACTAATTATAGAGGAGCAAAGATTACTATAATCTCTCCTACATATGGTAGTATAGGTACTATTGTTACTCTAAAGGGAGATAGATTTGGATCAAATGAGTTAGTAAAAATTAGTTTTGGAACTACTCTAACAATTACTACTGTTAGTAGTGATATTATTGGAGCTTTCTCTACATATTTTACAATTGATACTCAACCTTATGGTACTACTTCTATTACTGCTATTGGACTTACTTCTGGTGCTTCAGCATCAGAATTCTTTACTATTTTAGGCAATATTATTTTAATTACCCCTAACTCTGGTTCTATTGGATCAATTGTAACCATAAAAGGTAATGGTTATAGAACATCAGAAGAAGTAAGAATTAGTTTTGGTACTACTGTTTCTATTTGTAGTCTCAGTTCATCAGAAGCAGGTACTTTTTCTGTCATCTTTACTACGGACACTCAACCTTATGGTACTACTTCAATTATTGCTACAGGTCTTACTTCTGGCTCAAAGGCTTATGCTACTTTCTTTGTATTGCCAAATATTAGCTTACTTACACCTACTGAAGGCACGGTTGGCATTAAAGTTACAGTTTGTGGTAATGGTTATGGTGTAAATGATGATATAGTGATACATTTTGGCACTATCATACCTATTGCTACCTCGGTTGCAAGTGATGCGGGGACTTTTTCTACTATCTTTACTTTTCCTTTGCAGGTACGAGGGACGAAGACTGTTACTGCAAAGGGAATGAAGACACAGGTAAAAGAAGAAGCCTTCTTTAATGTATTATCCAGTACACGATTAGAGATTAAGCCGGAGACGAAAATCGTTACTAAAGGCGATGAGTTTGGTTTAGATGTCTGGTTGAGAGATGTTGTAAATTTAGCCGGCCTGGATGTATCTATTAATTTTGATCCTTCACTTTTAGAGGTATTAGATGATGAACCCGGTACTCCCAATATACAAATTTCTCAAGGTGAGTTTCCTACCAATACCTTAGTGCTTTATAATGCTGCGAGTAATATAGCAGGATATATTGATTATAGTGTGGGATTGGTACCTGCTACTAATACTGCTACTGGCTCGGGGATATTAGCTAAGGCTAAATTTAAGGCTATTGCTCCGGGTACAGCTACTATTTACTTTGTATTTGATGAACCTAATAATCGCTATACAGTACTTAAAGATAGTAACAATCAACCTATTCCAGTGACTACTTATGGAGGTACTGTAACTATCTATGAATATGGTAGCATGGAAGGATATGTAGTAATTGCCCCTTCAAGAGATACAGGTACTAATGCTGGAATTTTGGTTACATTAGTAGGAGTAGGTGCAACAAATACTGTTGTAGATGGTTATTATACATTTTTAGAAGTTGTACCAGGAACTTATACATTACAAGCTGATACCTCAGGTGTAGCTCCTGGTACAATTACCGGAATAGTAATTTATCCAGGGACAAAGACTATCGTGGCTACCCTTACCCTTTTAAATGGAGATTCTAATAACGATGGAGTAGTGGATATTGGAGATTTTATGGTGTTACGAGGTATCTATAAAGCTATAGCTGGACAGCTAATAGGGAATGAATATTGCATTTCCTCAATAATTGTTAAAAAAGCTATTTGACAGCACAGAGTTTGTATGATATATTTTTAGGTGGGTGAATAGAATTAAGTAAAATTATTATAATGGAGATTTTTGAGGGGAAAATGGGGAATAAGCTAAAAAGGAAAAAAGAAGTTATTAAAAAACAACCAGTTTTTAATCTACCAGATAATATCAAGATATTCATTAGTTTGATAATAGTACTTTTATCATCTCTCTCCGTAGGAGGTTTTTTGTGGAATCTTTGTTATCCTAATAATTTATTCTCTTTGCAAGATACTCAGATACAGTCACTTTTAAAATTCTTGATAATATCTTGTATCTCATTAATTGCAATTTGGTTTATTATTTCTTTATTTTTATCAAAGTTTAGCAAAAGCAGTCTAAAAGGTACATTGATAAAAGATGGATTAAGCTATCTCCCATGTTTAGGTTTAATTCCTACCATATTTTTGCCGTCATTTTTCCCTAATTTACCAAACTATACTATTTACCAAGCATTTTTATTTGTACTTATAGTAGGAAGTATTCTACTTGTTAAATTATTTCTTTTCCCTAATTTTAAAATATCTATTTCTTCTCGATTTTCTCTAATAGTACTTAGTTTTCTTATAACATCTTATATAGCTATCTTTACACTTATAACCTTTACTAAATTAAATAAATTTCTTCATGGATTATGTGACTTAGGGATGTTTACTCATGTGATGTGGAACACCATTAATGGTAAGATATTATATTTCCAAATTTATGGTAAAGGAATTAACTTTTTAGGTGAGCATATGTCTCCTATTCTTTTTGTACTTGTTCCCTTTTATTGGCTTTATCCAGACCCAAGAACATTACTATTTATCCAAACAGTACTTATTTCTCTTGGTGCTATACCTGTATATTTAATTGCTATGAATCTATTAAAGGAAAGATTTGCAGCATTATGTTTTGTAATTGCCTATTTGTGTTATCCTTTCACAGGGAGAGTAAATCTATTTGAATTTCATGAAGTATGTTTTGTTATTCCATTTCTTTTATTTTGTTTTTATTTTTTACAAAGGAGAAATTACAAATTATATTATCTTTTTATGATATTATCATTATCCGTAAAAGAGGAAATAAGTATAGCTATTTTTATGATAGGTTTATTTGCATTTTTAGGAATGAAGGAGAGAAAATTAGGATTGATTACCATGATTATATCTATAATGTGGGCATTTGTATCAATAAAGATTCTAATTCCTTTTTTTAGAGGTGGGGAAGAATATTCTCATATTAAAAGATATGTAATTCAAGGTGAGAGTTTTCTTCAAATAATTCAATATTACCTTGCACATCCATTATTAACCATAAAGAATGCCTTTGGACATATTCAAATAGCAACTTTATGCTTATTGTTAGTTCCTCTTGGACTTTTACCTTTATTTGCACCAGAGGTCTTATGTTTATCTTTTCCTCTAATATTCCTTCACTTCCTATCTCCATTTGAATTGCAGCAAACACTTCAATGGCAATATTCTGCTTCTATTATTCCTTTTCTTATAATTGCCAGTATTTATGGATTAAGAAATATAGCTGTTGTAAAAGAATCATTAGGAAAAGGTATGTTTTTTTTATCAAAGTTTTTTATACAAAGAAATTTGTCAATAGAAAGAAAGATTAAAAAGATACATTCTTATATATTAATGGAGGAAAGAAAAATAATTTTTTGTGGTGTAAATTTTATTTTATCTACTTCTTTAATAGGAAATTATTTTTTTTCCCCATCTCCACTTTCAAGAATAATAAGTGAAGAATATGAATTTAATCATCATAAAAGATTTCTTTCTTTATCCTTATCTCCAAAAGATTATTCTATTTCTATTCATCGTAGGTTATACTTTCAAATTAAAGAGCTTGTTCCTCATAAAGCCAGTTTATCAGTTCAAGATAATTTGGCTCCTGAATTATGTAATCGAGAGAATATTTGGCAATTCCCTACATGGACTCCTGATATAGAATATTTCCTCTTTGATACTTCAACTCACTATACTTGGACAGGAGAGTTTGGAGAAGACTATAAAAATATATTTAGTGCATTATCAAATAGTTCTGATTACCAACTTTTATTTTATGGTGATGGATTTTATCTGTTTTGTAGAAAAGATGTTTTGAAAAGTGATATTTTATCAAGATATGAAGAATTCTTGAATAAAAAACCTAAGAGTTGGGAAAAATTTTATGTAGGAGGTGTAGTCCATTCCCTTATTGGTAATTGGAAGAAAGGAGAAAGAATGTTTGCACAAGCATCAGAGATTAATATGAACTTATGTACTAAATATCTCTATCAATTAGGAAAGTTTCTCTACACTAAGGATAGATTAGATGAAGCTATGAAGGTTTTTGAAATAATAGTAGAATTAGATCCTAAATATAATAATATCATAGAAATATATGGTATATTAGCTGATTTTTATTATAAAAAAGGAATGATAGATAAAGCTATTCTTAAAGGATTGAAAATTATTGAACTTGATCCTAAAAATATTGAAGCTCATTCAAGTTTAGGTACACTATATTATAAAAAAGGATTATTAAGAAAAGCAAAGTTAGAATTTAATAAAGTATTAAAGTTTGATCCAAATAATAATTATGCTAAGCAAATACTTAATTTAATAAAGGGATAAAGGGATCAAAAAGATAAAGATATTATACTTCATAGCCTCATAAATTATGATTAATTGACTTGACAAATTTAATAAATTTTGTATAATTATCAGTAAACAAAATTTTTATATTAGGGAGGGGAACCATGATAAAAATTGAGTTTACTGAA
>JBFMDD010000237.1:0-8728 GCA_040754115.1 bacterium | reverse complement strand
AATAACTATTATTTGCTGGTGAAGTAATCCAGACATTTGGTCTTGGGTATTCAGTCGTCATCCCACCCTCTAAATACCCTGCAATTATATATTCTCCACGGGCTTTCCAATAATCTAATGTTATCCACCCTACCCCATGCCAATCGTTATATTTAAATTCATCCTCTGGGATGGTGACTGTATCGTAAGGATGAGTAGTTATATAATCCCGTATCCAATCCTTGATATAATATTCCACCTGTAATTGAGCTAATTCTGACTCAAGATTATCTTTGTTGATGACATGTATGGGCAAATTTATTGTGTTTGCATATTGGATTACCTTTACTGCAGATATTGAATCTATACCAACTACCTCCTCCCAGAGTCTATGTTCCTGAAAAGAACTATCCATATCATGAACATGCACTAACTCTGCCCATTTCTCATAATTTACTCCATAATCTCCATCTAATGGTACAAAATATAAATCATTGTATTTTGCATCTATGATATTCGCCTCAAGCTCAATATTTGCAGGTAATTTAAGTAAACTCACCACCCGTATTTGTTGTGCAGTTAATGCCTCTTTTAATTCCTTCACATAGCGATAATACATAACCTCTTCTAACTCTTTACCTTTTAATTCTATATCATTCTGATACTTCAGAAATGCAATATAGAGTAACTCACCGATTATATCATCTTGCCATAAATCACCACCTTGTTCAATTGCCTCTTCTAATTTATCAAGCCGTTGTTGGATTATTGGTGAGGCATCTCCTCCGATGTCCAGAGATATAGAATAATATGAACCAACCTTTAGTCTATGGTCCAATACAATCATATCCTTAAAAATAGGTGTTAATATCCCTACTGCGATATCTTGCCAGGAACCTAACTGTGCCCAAACTCTTCCCTCTGCTACTTCCTTCCCCTCTACCTTTACTATTAATCTATAATATGCCAGCCCAATTAATCCCTCTTTTATTAATTCCTTATCTAAATCTTTTGAAGGCTCATAACTAAGTGTCAATCGTTTACCATAAAACTCTACAGTCCTTGAGCCAAAGAAAGTCCCCGCTCCTATATCAAATGCCATTAAATACCGCATGTAATCATTTAACTTAGAATAGAGATAAATAATAGACCTAACTCCATATTTATAAGGTAGATTTGCAGGTAAATACCAGACTTTCTCCTGTCTTATTTTCCTACTTCTGCGAATATCTTCTAAATTTATCCCTTGATCTTCTATTAATTCCTTGTAATATTCAACCGGAGAAGAACTCTGTGTCCCAGCATAATAAGTATCAAAATCAAAACTTACCTCCCTTGCTGTATCAGTACCTTTAATATAATCATACTGTTTAAAACTTGCATCTAAACCTATCCATGTTTTTTCAGAGGTATCAATACTCCAGCCACGATAGTAACCATAGGGTACATAGGCTAAAACAAATATATGCTGAAATTGTGCACCCACTATATTTTCCTCTTCATCAACTAAAAATGCCCCTTTTATGTAGCCACTTTGAAAAATATCCCGTACTGCCTCTGGACATTCTGCCCCTAACCAATTCTTCAGTCGCTCTATGTCCATCCCTACTGTTGCTGACCCATATCGACATGGAATATTAGACGCCCGTAATAATGCCATCAATAATGATGATATATCAAATGAATTACCACTCCGCTCAATTAAAGTCCCCTGACTGCCTTTAAAAGAACCCCAATACGGTACAAAATCAATATTATTTCTTACCCACTCGTATATCTTTACCGGATTATTGTTCAAACTTGCAGCTAAATCTTGAATCTCCTGCGTAATCTGAATATCAGGTGTCTGGTCTAAATCACCTTTTGTAGGTGTGGTTAACTTAGGTATAGTTTTAATCTCTTGTGATTGCTTCCTTAACTTTTCTAACTCCTCTTGTGTAAGTAACCTTCCTTTAGGAAGTCTAAATTCCTTAATTGGTACATATTCCCACTTTGTAGGTAGCAATCTTCGTTCTGGTAACTCAGGTGGTGCAGGTGGTGGTCCAGGACGGTATACATTATCTACCTTTAATTCCTTCTCGATATACTCCAGAACCTCTGTAATCTGTGTCTTGAGTTCGGTATCCGTATCTGAAGTTTGTAATTTAGTCAAGTAAGTTTTGAGTTTCGCCAGCTTTTCTTGATACTCTTTGACATACTTATTATGCCTTGTAAATACCTCCTCTCCAAAACCTTTTGTGGTAAGTAACCCTTCTATCTTTTTAAACTTTACCTGGACATCTTTATCGATTAAGTCTAATCGCGGTATTAAACTGGCTATCTTTATTTGTAGATTTTTTAGATGATTGATTGAGGGAGGGGTAGAGTTAATGTCTTTTAGAGTAGCCTTCAAGGAAAACTCTAATTCTTCAATTACCTTAGTTAACTTCTTTGCCTCTGTGGATAATATACCTTCTGGGGCAATTTGATATGATAATTTATGGACTTGTTTAGAAAGAGTGGATATTTTTTTAGCTTGATAAGTCAAATCTGTTGCATGTAAACTAATTGGTAGGAAGGCACAAAAAATAAGGCTTAATAAACTCTTTTTAAAGAAATTCATTAACTTCTCCTTTCTGGAATTTATCACCTTGTATTAAGGTATACCACAAGAATTAAAAAATGTCAAGATAAAAAAATTATTTTTTTGTAATTTGATGTCAACTAATCGGTAAATTGATGTTAGGTCTAATCTTATGGTCTATTCACTCACTTCTTATGCCAAAATGGGACTTGACACCAACTATGCTAAAATTACTCACCATTCACATCTAACGGTATACTGTATTATCTCTTTTTCATTTTTTCTAACCTTAACCTTAAATTCTAATGTATGAGCATCTTTGATTTTGTAATCATGAGTAGTTTTTATTACCTTCCAGTCACCATACTGGGGTTCTACAACTAAAACCTCAATATCTTCCTCTTTATGATTTCTTATTTCTATTTCATAAATATCTTCACGGATTTGAGGAGTTATTCTGCGGTGCTCGACAGTCTTTCGCTCACCAACCACATCAAACGCATCTCCTATATAAATTCTAACCTCTTCATCTTTCGGTGTATGGTCAATTTCATCTTCCCCAATAAATTGTAAGGAATTTTCCTTATCCGCCTTATACACTCTAAATTTACCTTTAGGTAGTGGTATTCCAAGTCCATTCTTTTCAGAGTTTACAAATTCCAAATTCACCTGAACCTTCTTACCATACAGTGTTCCATTATAAGTAAAAATCTTCTCACAAGGAACCTTGGAACTGGCTAATAGGTTTATTTGTTTAGTTTGTTTATCCTTCAATGTTGTAGGTCTGGTAAGTGAGTACATATGATATTCAAACAAAGCCTCCTCTTTAAATTCTTTAGGTGCTCCTTGTACAGCCCCTTTATACACCATCTCTTTTATTACCTCTTTAGGTTTTAATAGATGAATATCTCCTGCAATAAGTTTTAATTTGGCATTTTCATATGCTGTACCACTTTGATTATCAATAGTCACCCAACCCGTCAGGTCTAATTTTTTATCTTCATCATCTACCACTGCAACATAATCTGCATACCAGCTCATTCCCTTGGTCAGGTAAGTCAACTCACATAAATCTTTATTACTAATATCTGAAATTACTCTCCACATGAGCGTAGGTTTTGTAATTAATCCTTGAGGTAATGCTGGGAATTTTATATCCCTTACATTCTCGCGTGAGACCATGTTGATAGGTCCTTCTAATTTACTTTTGGCTAATATGAGTTGATTTGAATCAAAACTTAATAAAAGCCCTTCATATAGCTGATTATCCTTTGTAATTACTTGAATTGACTTATCTATGTATTTTTCTAACAATTTATCTGCACTTACTAAATCATATTCATAATTTTGTTCTTGAATCCTAATCTCATCTTCATATTTTAGTGGTTTAAAATGTACTGATGTAGCATCTATCAATGAAGCAACATCTGTAAATTTTATTATATTATTACCATTTTTAAATTCTATGCGTCTTCTATCCTTTACTAACCCTAAATTCTGATTATATACAGTGATTTCCACACCCTCATTTAACTCATCACTTGCTTTAGCTACCTGAACGCCACTAATTAGAATACAAAAAGTAGTTATCATAAGAAACTTTCTAAACATTGTAATTTACCTCCTTTTTATTTGGTAATTGGTTAAATAGTAACTGGTCAAATGAATACCAATCATCATTACCAGTTACCAATTATTGGTCGGGGCAAGAGGATTTGAACCTCCGACTTCTGAGTCCCGAACCCAGCGCTCTAAACCAAACTGAGCTATGCCCCGTTGTTATTCTTCCAACCACATTTACCAATTAATGGTACAAATACACACCCACCAACATCTTTAGTGAGTAACTTACTGTCTTTTTTTGTCACGATTAGCAATGATTGAAAGAATTTATCTCCTTTAGGGATGACTAAAATGCCATTATCAGTAAGTTGATCTGTTAAAGACTTAGGGATTTCAGGAGCAGCAGCAGTAACAATGATACGGTCAAAAGGTGCAAAGTTTGGCACTCCTAAACTGCCATCACCCAAAATCGTAACGATATTTTTATATCTCAAATTTTCTAAAAGTATTTTCTGTGCCTTTTCGTATAAAAATTTCACTCGCTCAATAGTATATACCTTTTGAGCCAATTCAGCTAATATAGCCGCTTGATAACCAGACCCAGTACCTATTTCCAGCACCCTTTCTGAGCCTGATAGTTTTAAGTGCTGAGTCATCAAAGCCACCATAAAAGGTTGAGAGATAGTTTGTCCACAACCAATAGGCAATGGGTAGTCACAGTAAGCTTTTTGTTGAAGAGCTTCTTCTACGAACATTTCGCGTGGTATTTTCAACATTGCCTCTATTACTCTCTCATCTATAATCCCTCGCCTTATAATTTGCTCCTCAACCATTTTTTTTCTTTCAATTTCATATCGTTGGTTCAATGTCCTCCTCCATGTCCATGGGCAGCAGGCTTTTTCGCCTCTTCTTCATCAGTAACATATTTTTCTCTATCTGGTTCACCAATGTCAATTTGAATTCCTTCTGACCACTCTGCTGGTGGAGGAAATCCTGCTGGTTTTTTTACTTCACCATGTCCTACTGCTTCTTTATGAGCAAGTTTATGTTCTTTTTCTCTTTTTTTAGCTATTTGTTCTAATTTCCTTTTCTTAATTCGTTCAGCTATTTTCTCTACTATTTTCTTATCCATCCCTTTTCCTCTTGGAACTATATAACTTATTTTATCTTTCGCATATAGTTGTCCATGACCTGCAGAAACAGTTACATCTGTCCATTCTAAAGCCCATTCTTCTTGAGGACTTTTGTAAGAGATAAAATAGATGTTTTGATTTTTAATTTGAGAGGCAATACTCTTGTAAAGTTTGTGAGCACGCAATGATTTATATGCAAGGAAATAATCTCCTAAACTATTGGTAGCCAAATCCTTCATTGATTTAGTCTCACCCTGCAATCTATAATCAACTACAAATATTGGGATGTGATTATTTTTGGCATAATAGCTGCATTCTCTAAATAATGTTCCTTCTTCTACCTCCTCCCCACAGGTGATTAAACAAATAACTTTTTTACAGATTAAATTAACTATATTATTAACTCCAAGTCTAATTGCTGAAAAGATAGCTTCTTTATCTTTGGTATTGCCAAATGTTAAATTTTCTATACTATCTCTTAAGACTGTTTTATTCCGAGTAATTTGCTGAATTTGTTTTGCTTTTTCACCAAATCCAATTATAGAAGCTGCTTGAATTCCGCCCTTCATATCATCAATAAACTTATTAAGTAAAATTTTTACATCATCTCCATATTTAACCATTTTATCAGATGTGTCAATGATAAAAATTGCTACCATATACTCATTATTGTGTACTGGAGTACCCAGAGTTATCGGCAACATCCATTTCCCATCCTCTTCTACTTTAAAGTTGTTGGAAGTCAACCCTAAAATAGGTATTTTGTCTTGAGTTGTAACTGTAACTGGCATGCTAATAGTTGGATAATCATTTGTATCTACACGATTGACTAATACATCAAATCGGTTTTTCTTAAATTCCTCAGGCATAAAGATATTTATAGAATTATTGTCAAAATTAGCTACATAGAGCAATCCATATTTATTCATGGTTACTGCAGATGGCTTTGAAAGTTTTGTGGTTATATTTACCCGTTCCCATCTTTGGTTTTCAATATCAAATCTAAAGATAACTCCCTGTAGAAAGGTAATATATAATTTTCCATCTGGTGAATATGTTATTCCTTGCGGCACTAATCCCTCTTGAGGGAATGCAAAGTTGTTTTCCCAACTATCTGAAGTAGTAAATTTTTTAAGATACTTACCTTCATGTTCAATTATCCAAACCCCATTTTTTTCATCTACTGCTACTCCTATCGGATTTAAAAGGGTATCCTCCCCTTCACCCATCTTACTAATTTTACCTATGAATTTTCCTTCTTTAGAGAAGATTTGAATTCTACTATTACCGTTATCAACCACATAAATATTTCCATACCTATCCAAATCTATTCCTTCAGGGTTTATAAACTCACCTGCTTTTCTTCCTTTCTTGCCAAACTCCATCAAAAATTTCCCCTGAGGAGTAAATTTTTGCACTCGATGATTGCCATAGTCAGTTACATAGATATTATCTTCCCTATCCAATGTAATGCCATAAGGTCTATCTAACTTACCTTTACCTTTACTTCCAAATTGTAATAATAGATTTCCAATTGGAGAGAATTTTAAGATAGCATTACTACCAAAACTACTAATGTAAATGTTATCTTCTGAATCTATAGCTATACCTGTAGGAGTATAGAATACATATTCGGCCTCCCCCTTAATAGTATCAAGATGTTCATATATGTTAGAGGCAGTATAAGTTTCTAAATACATTTTCATCTTTCGTCTAATTTCGTCAGTATCTTCCTTACTTAATTTTACACATCTATCCCATGCAGAGAAGAATTGGTCCATCTGTCCTGCTCGATAATAACTTTTCCCTAACAAATACCATCCCTGTGCAAAATCAGGTTTTAAATCTAACGTCTTTTTATATAAGCAAATAGCTTTTTTAAATTCTGATGTATTATATAACTCAAATGCTTGTTTTAAATACTCATCAGCCCTTACCTGCAATGGGTTATATAACTGGTTATGTTCCTTATCTTTAGACCAGGTTAAACTGGGAATTAACAATATGGTAAAAAGAATAAACAATTTATTCATTTATAAATACCTCTATTTGGTTAAATGGTAATTGGCTTAGCCGTTTTTCGCTCCACTATTTCACCGAAGTTACATCTATAGATTTTCCTATTCTTTTAAGTTCAGGAATCTCATCAAAATCTTCATCAAAACTTACAATACTATTTATTCCCATCTCTTTTGCTGCTGTTACGATTAGTCCATCATGAAAATTCAACTTTCCTTTATATTTCTCTACCACCTTTAACACTTCATTATATAGTCTTGGAACCTCTGGATATACCCATGTAATTTTCTCCTTTGGTATTAATCGCTCCAATATTCTCAAGGTTGGTACAAATTCTTCTATTCTCTTTTTTTCCACAAAGCGTTTCCCTAATACACTTATCACTTCATTTAGTACACAATCTAAGTGTATAGCTTTGGTTTTCTTAATCTTGAGTTCTCTTGAGATTTCCTCTGCTATAGCAGCCCGTTTATCCCTAGCATCTACAAGGGCTATAACATAGTTAGTATCCAGGATTATTTTATTTTATTCATCATATAACCTCTCAGAATCGTTAAGGGCATCTCCTCCTAAGGAAACTAACCCTTTTAACTTTATCACCTCTTCCATATCAATAGATTTTGGAATTATATGTTTTACATGTTTTTTCAATTTAACCTCTTCCCATATAGACTCAAGTCGCTCAAATGACATCCCGGAAAGAATTTTTATTAAATCTTCTCTTCTGTTTAACACTAATTCAGCCATTTTTTTCACCTCCATTTTATCTACAGTAATCCACTTAAGATTTTTCCTGGTCAACAATATAATCAAAATAGAAATTTATGGAAATTAATGAAAATTTACCAAGGTTTTTTTATCAATGTTTTTCTTCTTCCCTTTGCAATTCGTCAAACATCGCATCTGCTTTCTTTTGGATATGCTCTCTGGCAGTATCGCTTAACTCCTTTGCCAATTCCATTGCCTCTTTAAATGTTGCCAAATCAAGCTTAATCAATGAATGTATTGTCCCATCACGCTCAGTCCAGCGGTCTACTATCTGCGCCCCTGAGATATGTCCAGCACTGAATGTCTTACATGCCCGTTCTATCAATTGCCCATCCATACCAGCATAATCTTTCATTAAATATGCTGTGTAGGTATCAAAAACACGCTGCAAATCTGCTCTTGCACGATTATCAGCCGATTCCTGTCTTAGTGCTTTATCTTTGATTTTAGCAGTTGCCATCCCCTGACCATAAAACACCTTGTCTTTTTCTTTAAATGCCCCTGCTCCTTTTCGTACCCAATCTGGTGTGGTAGCACAGCCAGCAAATAAAACTACAACAACTGCCACTATTAGTAATCTGAACTTTCGCCATTTTATGCTGCCATTGAGGCTACTTGAATTATGAATTTAAGAGGATTTGGAACCTCGTTATCCTTGCCAAGGTCTTGAGTTTGGTCAAAAGGGATAAAATTATGGTCAAAA
>JBFMDD010000236.1:0-6742 GCA_040754115.1 bacterium | reverse complement strand
TAATGCTGTTTCTGCTTCACCTAAATATCTTCTTAATGCCACATCTGCTTCACCCAAATATCGCCTTTGTCCCATTTCTTGTTCCCATTGTCTATATCCTCTTTGTTTTGCTCCAAGTCCTAATAAATCAGAAAGGGCTCGTTCTTGCAATCCCATTACCATTCCTGCCCCTGTTCTTGCTAATAAATCAGCCCCTCCCCCTGCCCCTAATGCTCCCATTCCCGCTAATCTTGCGATTATAGGGTTCATCCCCTCTGTAAAATATCTTTGCTGGGCAGGGGTATATTCCCCTCTTAATATCTGTAAAAGCCTTTCCTGCCCTATCCTTTCTATTTCAGGAGTGCTTAATTCATATGCCCTTTCCGTAGGCATAGTAAATGTAGGCATAGTAAATGTAGGTGTAGGAAGACCGCTACCTCGTGCTCTTCTACCTCCAAAATAGCTTACTACTGCTGGCAAACCATATTTTATAACAGGCATCCACCAAGTCATCTTAATCTACCTTCTTATAAAGTATTGACTTTATCAATAACTTCATTTAATTTATCAATAACTTCATTGATTTTATCAACTAAAATGTTATGTTGTCTATAAATATCTAATGAAAATAATTCTAACTCATTATCTTTAAAATACGAAGTTTTTGTTGCTTGCACTGCCTTATTTGAAATCTTTGCAATTGCCATCTTATCTTTCCCAAGGAAGCACTTGATATTCTACTCCCCAATTATAAACTATAAAAGGTTGATTTGCATTAGAATTTCTAAATTTAAATTGAAAACTTTTACCCACTTTATTATATAGAAGTTCTCTTACTATTCTTTCTTGAGAACTTGCTAAATCTATAGTCTTTATTGTCCAGGTTTCATCAACCCCTATAGATACTTCTAAAGTATAATTTCCAGAAGCTTTTGTATCAACAAATATTTTTCTAACCTGCTTCCATTTGTTTGGAAACCCAAAATCTAATCGCTTGCTGTAATATACTCCTGCAAGATAAGCGCTATCATCTGCGGTATCCCCTTCATTTAATTTGTAAATATAAGCATTAGTAGATTTAGCTCCTCCTGCTAGATATTCATTACTTGCAACCTCAAAATAATTGAAATAATCAGTTTCCTTTTGACAGGATGTCCAGAAACAATTCAGGAGATAATCATAAATCAATACTGTAGCATTTCCAGATACTTCTGGTTCTGGAATTGTCCACCAAATTTGATGTAAAGGCTTCATATCAATTGCTACTATCTTATCATAATGTTGCGATAAAAATTTAGCAAATGTATTAGGAATTAAACGGGATATTCTCTTTGATGGTGTTCCATCAAAGACATATATCCCATCCTTTGTAATAAAATAAAGCAAGCCTTCAACCAAAACTACAGTCTTATGTCCAACTGTCCCTACATTGTCAATCGTGTCATAAGTGAAAGGAATTGTAGCATCTCCTGTATAAAAGACTTTATAAAGGTAATTTTCTTTAAAAACAATCAAATCATCCCTAAATAGGCTTAATCCCTTAATAACCTCTCCATTATCCTTATCTATATCAAGATAGCTACTGTCATACCAAGTATCTGGCATATTCCAAAAGCACCATTTAAGCCTTGAAAGATTATTTATATCTACCCCAATTACAACATTTTTGAAGAATTTACAATATTTTATCACAGGAAACTGCTGAAATGAAGTCGTTGGCACATTTGAGATTAAATTACCGCTTCCTGTCCATCTTAATAGCCATTTTTTACCTGTAGTTATTATTAAAGTGTCATTCAAAGTTGCAAAATCGCATTTATCAACCTCAAGATTTGATGTTTTAACAATAGAGGCAAAAGATAATCCATAGGGTTCGTGAGATATTGTAAAACTACTTTTAACTGTATTGCTTATTCCCTCATAAATTGTTATCTTTTTAGCAGTTCTATCACAAGAAATAAGATTAGTGCCATCGTAGTAAATATCGTCAATATTGTCAGAGGTTATATAACTTTTTTCAATTGAAGAAGATTTTCCCTTATGGATAAAAATAGTTCCTAAATATATTTGTGCTGTATAAATCTTATATTGATTTATATCCCAAACAAAATAGACCTTATTTTCAACTACTTGAAATTGAGGATACTCATTATTAGCTGTAGATGTTCTTTCTTTTTCAATCCAATTTTGATAATTAGTATCCATTTGTCCTGTCCAAATATCTGCATTTGAAAGTGCATCTTGCCAAACTAAATAAATTAAATTATCTTTTATTTGAAATTGAATTTTGTATTTATCCCCAGTAGTTGTTGTTATCTGTTGTTTATTCCAATAACTTCCATCAAGATTTGTTGTTGCTATAAAAATTTGATACCAACCTCCTGTAAGTTCACTCCAAATATAATAAATTTTATCAGTAGCTACTTGAAGTTGAGGACGATCCATTCCAGACCCAGATGATATCCTTTGTGTAGCAACCCAATTTGTGTCATCAAGATTCATTGTTGCTGTCCAGATGGCTGCATTTTCTTCATAGACAAAATAAATCTTATCTGTTGTCACTTGAAATTGAGGGCAACTTCTATTATATGTTCCTCCTGATGTTCTTTGTGTAGCGGTCCAACCTGTGCCATCAAGGTTCATTACTGCTGTCCAGATTTGATAAACATCTGAAGCATCCTTTTCTTGCCAGACAAAATAGACCTTATTTTCAAATACCTGAAGTTGGGGATAAAACTTATCTTTTCCTCCTGATGTTCTTTGTGTTGTAGTTAGATTAGTGCCATCAGTATTTGCTATTGCCGTCCAGATTTGATAGACAGGAGTAGGTGCAGTATCTGTTTGTTGCCAAACAAAATAAACTTTATTTTCAACTACCTGAAATTGGGGATAATTATCGCTCGTATTAGTTGATATATCTAATATAGAAACCCAATTATCTCCATCAATATTTGTTTTAGATAAAGATATTTTTCCTGTTGAAGCTCCTGTATCTATTGCTTGCCAAATATAATAAATTTTATCAGTAGCTACTTGAAGTTGAGGATATATCCATTTTATAGATGCATTTTCTTTTAATTTTGTGATAAATCTTCCGTATTTTTCATAATTACCAGAAATAAGATTTTTTGTATTATCGCAAGAAAGACCTGTTGGGGCAATCCCTGGACTATCAAAACTTTCTGTTATTGTTGCTGATATTCCAGAATGATGATAAATCTTTGATGTTCCTTTATCACAACTCCAAAGGTCAGTGCCATCATAATAAAGTCCAGAAGGGTCTGAAGCAGGAGAAGCAAAAGATGAGGTTATTGTTGCCGATATTCCTGAATGAACCCTTATTTTATCCCCTGCATCATCGCAAGAAACAAGATTATTGTTGGCAATAGTTAATCCTGTAAAATTTGGAGTAGGAGTATCAGAAACTTCAAAATAGCTATCTATTTCTGATGATATTCCCCGATGTTTATAAATTTTATTTCCCGCACAAGATAATAAAGTATCTTCGCTTATTTCTAATTGACTAAAATCAGTATCAGCAGGGGCTTTCTTCCAAACTTTATTGTCAGCAACAACAATCAGCCATTTTTCTAAAGAAGATTTAATATATTCATAAATTCCTTGAATTGCATTGCCAAAGTTTTTTGAATACTTTTTTATATAGCCACTTTGCTTTTTAATCGCCCCTAAATCGCTATATACCCCTATGCAATAAGGGCTTTCTCCTTCTTGAATGTTTGGGGTTTCATTAAGTCCCTTGAACGGTGGGCTTTGATATATCTGAACATTTGTCGTCATCTTCTTCAATCAACCAATCTAAATTTGCCAAATCTAAAGATGTCAATTTAAGGTTTTCCATTTCCTGTAAAGAAATAGGAATATAAGTTATTTCTACCTCAATATTTAAAATTTCATTCAAATCAGCAAAATATTTCTCTAAATTTTCAGGGTCTTTTCTGATTTCATAACTGCCCTGTTCAGTTATATCTCCATATTTCTTGCCCAATGGAATAAGTAATTCCGATAAATCATCAAGATTTTGTTTAACTGATTTGGCTAACTTTGATAATCTATAAGATAACTTAAAAGGCAATTCTTGCAAAATTATTTTTGCTAAAGAGCTTTCCATATTTTTCAGCTCTTTAAAGGTCATCTGTTTTTTTAAGATTTCCATATTATGCTGCTGCAATAGTAGTGACAGTACCAGCTGAACCTCGCCATTTAAGTGCTCCTCCTTCAGCATAAAGCACTCCGCCACCAGTTGGATTAGTTGAAGGAACTGTTGTCGCATTAGCTAAACCAATTACTTTGGCTCCACTGCCAAATTGGTCAGTTGTCCCGATGCCGAAGTTGCCGCTACTATCTATTGTTACTTTTGTATTTGCAGGGGCACTTATCCCACCTGTTTGGAATATTAGCCCACCGGCAGATACAGATGGATTATGCTGAACAGAAGCCTTGGCTACCCCTCCTTCATAAAATAGGAAATTTGAAGCATAACCAGCTGTAGTTGTGTCCCAATAGATGTTTGCGTGAGTATTCGCAGGAGCTATGACATCTAAAATTCCTCTTGGCGCTGTCGTCCTGATGCCGAGGTTGCCATTTTCTAAAATTCTCATTCTTTCTGTTCCTGCGGTTTGAAAGATAATATCATCCGCACCAGCAGTTGCAGTTGTTTGAATGGTTAAAGCCCCTGCGTTTGTTAAAAGAGGGGTGCTGACTGAAGTTGAAAAGGTAGGATTGGCAATAGTAGCGATAGTAACATTAGTTGTGCCTGAAATTGAGATATTGCTTCCTGCAGTAAGCAAAGAAGCAATATTTAGCCAAGAAGGATTAGCACCTCCACCGCCAGTGATAAGAATTTGATTAGCCGTGCCTGGAGCTAAAGGCGACATTACTCCTGTTGCTGAAAAATATGGAATGTTTCCTTGAACAATAGCTGACCAGTCTTGACCTGTGCCACCATTAGCTATTGCTACAGGAACGGTAAGTGATAAAGTTCTATCTGCTGATAAATCTCCCCCTCCTGTCAATCCTGTTCCTGTAAGAATTTGCCGTGTATTTCTTACAATATTTGTTGGAATATCCCCATCAACAAGAGTATCCCAAACAGGAATGGCAGAGATTGTTCCAGTTCCTGTTTGAGAAAGAAATTTTTTTGTCGTAGTAGTATTTCCTGCTAATCTTTCCCACTTTGGAGTAGCGTTTCCGACAATTAAATCTCCCAAAACAGGAGAAGCAGTTATTGTATCTGGATGAGATGCGGATAACAAATTATGACTTACTTCTACAGTTCCAAATTCATATCCTGTTACAGTTGCATTTACTTTAAGATATTGATTAGCACTTCCAATTGGAATTTCTCCAAAGGCTGTAGTGTCAGATAAAAAGGGAATACAATACTTTGTCCAAGAAGTTTTCCCTGTCCCACCTTGTGAAACAGGCACTCCTTGAAGACCTGTTATTTCACCTGTCGGAACTATTGTCCATTGTTCATTAGCCATTTATACTGTAAAATTACTCTTTGGAAGAATAACAGAACCGCTAAAAACCTCCTTTTTCTCTGCCGTTCTTAATCCTTCTAATGCTTCTTGAAAAAGGCTTTTCCATAAAACAACCCTTTCATCATTCATTAAAATTGGCTCTAATTCGCATAATGCCCCATAGATTAAAATTTCTGGAGCATAATCAGTAAGATAATTTGTATCAGTTGTTTCAGTTAAAGTTGGTGAATATCGGTAAAATAATAAGTCAAATGAATATTCTTTATCAGGGGTAGGATAAACTAAAAATTCTGTTTGATTTGGCAAATAACAAAAGTATCTAGGCAGTCCTGTTTTATTATCTTTCATTACGATTTTCTCATCTTCCCTGATTAAACTATAATAAGTATCCCCACTTTTTACTTTAAAATGAATAGTCTCTTTATAAGGAGCAGATATAAAAGTATCTCCGCTATAATATCCCATAGGAACACTAATATAATTATCAGAAGTTGAAGTAGTGGTTCTTACTTGCATATAATTAAAATTATATTGCCTCTCAAGCTTCCTTTGAGCCATATTGATAGCATCTTTTATCTGGGTAGATAAATCTGTCCGATTAAGATAGTCAGCTACCTTATTCTGAATATCTCCAAAATTCATTCTATTTTTTTAGGTCTTCCTTTTTTAGGTTCGTTCTCATCTTTATCTTCTTCTTCTTTTTCAATTCTTATTACATTAAATCTGTCTTTTGCATTTTCTAAAATTTCTACAACTTCAATAGGAAGCCTAATTCTTTTTCCAAATTTGCAGGGATATTTTTCTCCATTGCAAAAGACCTCAATTGAATCTTGATGAAGAAATTTTTTAGAATTAACTATTACAGTTATTTTAGACATCTTATCACCTCCTATATAAATCTTGAATAAGGATAAGGGAGGAAGGGTTGACCTCCCTCCCTTTTTATTTTACCCTCTATAAACTTGCTCCACTTTCTACCCTTACCATAAAGGCATCATTTAAAATTTTGGCTACATACCAAGCTTTCCAGCCAGATGTTGCTCTTTGTTCCAGAGGGTCTGCTGTTCCGCTTGAGCCAAAATCTTTAATGATAGTTTTGATTCCATGCCCTCTAATTTCTGTTACACCATAAGCATCTGTCCCAAAAATTAAAGTAGCATAAACATCAGCAACACCTCCTGTATTTTTAATAGAAGTTGTTGCTGCGCCAGCTCCTGTCCAAATTTTGGTTTGGGTAGAGGTTACAAACCTGATTTGCC